>JBCDIO010000143.1:0-7381 GCA_038748815.1 Bacteroidota bacterium | reverse complement strand
GCACACGCCTGGACAGCCGTTCGATTAAGAGATTCCGAACACTGTTGGGTGAAACAGGTGACCGGGCAATACCTCGCCTACAGCACTGTAAACCTTGTACGTGCCAATTTCACCACGGTTCAGGATTGTGCCTACATCGAGCCAAAGTCTTTAATCTCCGGAGGCCGAAGGTATTCTTTTGCCATTCAAGAAGGAATAGGTAATCTATTCCAAAGGTGCTATGCACAGAACGGACGACACGATTTTGTAACAGGCTCCAGAGTTACCGGACCCAATGTCTTTCTAGATGGGCTTGCCGAGAATGCTCAGTCCGATATCGGACCACATCACCGATGGGCAACCGGAACCCTGTTCGACAACTTACGAGGAGGGTCTACCCGAGTTTGGAATAGAGGTAGTTCTGGCAGTGGACACGGCTGGTCCGGTGCCCAAACGATGTTTTGGAATATCGATTCTTACGGAGGAGAGTTTCG
The DNA here is from genome assembly GCA_038748815.1 of Bacteroidota bacterium. Classification (GTDB taxonomy): domain Bacteria; phylum Bacteroidota; class Bacteroidia; order Chitinophagales; family Saprospiraceae; genus JBCDIO01. The sequence goes on along the minus strand of JBCDIO010000143.1, from coordinate 6,908 downwards.
GGTAGACAGCCCACTTGGTTCCAGAAACTGGGGAATTGGTTGCATAGGTAATAATCAGACAGGAGAAGGATACTGGGAAAGCTGGGGTGAAGTAGTACAGCCAAGGAGTCTTTATCTTCAGCAATTACAGGATCGCTTAGGTGTAAATGCCGTTGATCAGATAACAATCCCCGAGCAGCAATCTGGACATATCTACAATTTGCTAGCTAACTGGCGTGGACAAGGAAATTTTTCCGATGGCGGATTTACTGGAGAGCGGCCCACGGTGAGCTTCATAAATCCAATGAACACCATCGATGTCTCCACTTGGGAGGGAAGCGATATTCTGGTAGAAGCAACCGATAATGATGGATCGATCCAAAATGTGAAACTATTGATCAATGGCGAACTTCTTGCAACCAGTAATGAAGCTCCCTATCTATTCACCGATATCACCCCAACGATTCAGAATCTTTCCAAAGAAGTTCATTATCTACAAGCCATTGCAACCGATAACGACGGGAATACTCACCTGGCGAGACTGGCTATCCTGGGAGGTGATCCCCCACTACCGCAAGAAGAAGAAGAAGAAGAAGAAGAAATGGAAGAACGATCACAAGTAAGCGTTTTTCCCAATCCAAGTCAAAACAAGGAATTAACCATACAGATGAAAGAAGCCGCGACCTATTCTGTATGCATTTTTGATATGGAGGGTCGCAAGGTCGATCAATTTGTATTTGAGGGCCTTGACTATCGGTTCATGGGTTCTCATATCGTGCCCGGAATTTATTTCCTGGAGATTCGGAATGCGGAAAAAGTGGTTTTTAAAGAGAAGTTCATGATCCGATAATAAGTAACCTTAAAAAGGTATTCACGAGCGTCAAAGAGTCAATATTTAGCTGTAGCTAGGGTATTCACAAATACAATAACACATATCGAAATTTACTTTTGATCGTTGATGATCAAAAAGTTATACAAATTACTATAAATGAATTATCTAAAAGAAAATTTTACTAGACACACCAAAAAGAGGATAGGGCTATTGGTTCTATTCATCGGCTTGGTGTCAATGGGTGCAAATGCACAACAGGTCATTAGTGGCACGATTACCAATAAGAGCGGTGAAGCTTTAATTGGAGCTACCGTTGTGGTTCAGGGCACTAGTGCAGGGACCGTTACCGACATTGATGGTACGTTTAGCGTAGAAGCATCTTCCGATGCAATGCTAGACATTTCCTACGTCGGTTACGAAACGCAGAGCATTGCCGTAGACGGTCAAACCACTCTATCTATTGTCTTAAACGAAGATGCCGAGATATTAGATGAAGTAGTCGTTATCGGTTATGGAAGTGTGCAAAAAAGCGATGTTACGGGTAGTGTATCATCGGTGAAATCAGAAGACCTACAAGCCTTTCCATTGCTGAATGCTGGCCAGGCCCTACAAGGCCGTGCGGCCGGAGTCGTTGTCCAAACACAAAACGGTGGTGAACCGGGTGCCGATATTCTGATTCGGGTTCGAGGTAATTCCTCCCTTAATGCTAGTAGCGATCCATTAGTAGTCGTGGATGGCTTCGTGGGCGCGGCCTTTCCACAACAGAATGATATTGCTTCCATTGAGGTATTGAAAGATGCTTCGGCTACGGCGATTTATGGATCAAGAGGATCCGGTGGGGTCATTCTGGTAACTACCAAGAAAGGTAAATCCGGGAAACCAACGGTAGAACTGAATTCTAGCTTTTCCACCCAGCAAACAACCAATAGACTGGACTTACTAGATGCGAATGGCTTCGCTCAGTACCAGAATATGATCCGGGCTAATGCGGGGGATACACCCTACGCACAAGGGTCTGAAAATACCGACTGGCAGGATGAGATCTACCAAAATGGAAATACTCAAAACTACCAACTATCCGTATCCGGCGGCAGCGATAACGTAAACTATTATGTTTCGGGCACCTATTTTAGCCAGGAGGGCATCGTTGTGAACTCGGACTTCGAAAAAATCCAGTTCTTAGCGAATGTAGACGCTCAAGTTGGAGACCGCCTAACAATTGGACTAAACAGTATATCTAGTCGGAGCGAGCAGAATGGTGTTTCTACCCAATCGACCGGTAGAGATGCCATCGGTTCGGTAAACGGAGGAGGAGACGACGTGGTTTCTTTAGCTTTCAGATTTTCCCCGGACGTGGGGCGTTTCAATGAAGCAGGAAACTTCTCCCAAAATACGGTAGGAGATGACATCGAGAACCCATGGGCCGTGGCCACACAGATTACGAACGAAACAAAAACCGATAATTCTCGAACTAATCTGTATGCCGATCTCCAAATATTCAAGGGGTTAAGCTTTAAAACCACATTGGGTTACCGAACTCAAAATGGCACCGAAGGGTACTTCAAACCACAAACGTTTCTTCTTTCGGCGGGTGGAGCATTCTTAGAATCCGTAAAAAGAACCCGATTGCTCAACGAAAACTATCTAACTTATACTACGCCCATTGGGCAAGGTAATTTAACCGCCGTGGCCGGTCATTCTTACCAAAAAAGTACAACGGAAGGTTTTGAAGCCGGAGCGCGCGGATTACTAACGGATGCCTTCGTATGGTACAATCTCGAAGCTGGCCTAATCGATCAACGCACGGTAGATTCTCGTTTTTCTGAATCAGAAATCGAATCCATTTTTGGTCGGGTTAATTTTGATTGGGCTAATAAATACCTACTTACGGCCACCGTACGTAGAGATGGTGCCTCCAACTTCGCAGCAAATAACAAATATGCCATCTTCCCTTCTTTTGCCCTTGGATGGAAAGTTTCCAACGAGAAATTCCTACTCGATAATAATACCATTTCCAACCTAAAAGTAAGAGCTAGTTATGGTTTGACCGGTAATCAAGCTATTGGTCCGTACGAGTCGCTTGCGGTATACCGCGTACAACCACCTTCGGAGGTGGGTGGAGCCTTTGGGGTTGACCTTGCTCGAGAAGCAAATCCCGATTTAAAGTGGGAGACTTCCTATCAGACAAATATTGGAATGGATGTTGGTTTATTGGAAAACAGAATCTCCTTTACCGCTGACTATTACAATATTGATACCGAGGATCTTTTAGCAATTGATCGAGCCTCAAACTTTTATCTGGGGACAACAGATCTAGATGTTTTGAGAAACGTCGGTTCAATCAATAACCGGGGTTTTGAATTCTCTCTAACGTCCAACAATATCCGGGCTAACGACTTCCGGTGGGTTACCACCTTAAATTATGCGAGAAACCGGAATCAAATTGTTGAGCTATCCGGAGGAACAGAAATCATCGGGAGCGGTGCACCTGGTTACTTTGCCGGTGGTGCTACTTATCTATTGCGGGAAGGAGAGGCCATTGGACTTTTCTGGGGCCTAGACTACCAGGGAGTGTACCAAGGTGGTGAGATTCCAGAAGGTACTGCACTAGAAGCGGTGTCTTTTGATGAAGATGGAAATCCTATTCCAGGAGAACCTTTATTTGCCGAAGTAGCGGATGAAGAAGGCAACTTTGATGGAATGATTGATGATAATGATCGACAAATTATCGGGGATCCCAATCCAGATTTCACCTTTGGTTTTGCTAACACCTTTTCTTACAAAAGCTTCGACCTAAACATCTTTTTCCAAGGAGCTGTAGGTGGAGATATTTACAATCTGACCGCCGTTCAACTATACAATGGAGATAGCAATGCGTTGACCGATGTACTGAATTCTTGGTCGCCAGAAAATACGGATACGGATATTCCTCGGGCAGCCATCCGAGGCAGAGAGCGCTCGTCTCGTTTTGTAGAGGACGGAAGTTATGTACGGTTAAAGAATGTAGCCCTAGGCTACAGCTTACCCCCAAACGTTTTACAAAAAATAGGATTTGGAGCAGCCAGACTATCTGTTAGTGCCCAGAATCTGCTAACCTTTACCAACTATACAGGGTTGGATCCCGAAGTGAGCTACTTTGGGAGCGGCGGCGAAAGTAGTGGAGAAGATAATGTTATTCAAGGGCACGATTTTGGAAATTACCCAAATCTACGGTCAATTACGTTTGGCTTGAACTTGAAATTCTAAATCCCTAAATGTTACAACAATGAAATTCTATACATATTTTTTTGCGTTTGTGCTCGGCTTCTCGCTATTGGGCTGTTCCGATTTAGAAGAAGATGCCTTGAGCCAGTTGGATCCGGATGAACGGATCATCGATTTGATCACCGTTGAAACGACGATTGCAGGGGCCTACGGACACCTATCGTCCAGAGCCTTTATGTCGAGGGCATTAGGGCTCACGCTGATGCTGCGTTCCGACATGGTAGACATTGGAAACCCTTCTACTCGGTCCGAAAGAATTGAGCACGACCAGTTTACGGTATCACCAAGTAATCCATTGATTCTAGACCTGGTCAACCCAGAAAGAAGTTTCTGGCCTCGACTCTACCAGATTGTGCGAGGAGCGAACGAAACCCTCCGAGAACTTGAATTACTGGAAGAACAGGATCCAGGCGTAAAAGAGGAGATTATAGCCCGGGCTCGATTTATTCGGGGTTTTGCCTATTACCACTTGGTTCGGCTCTTTGGTGAAGTTCCGTATTTGGATGAGGAAATTCTGACGGTAGAAGCATCTACGGTGGCTCGTACGTCGGTGGATGAGATATATGAAAACATCATTGCAGATTTCGAGTACGCCAAGGAATGGTTATTGGATACCCGAACCAACCGCGCGCTGCCCGGTAAAGCCGCCGCCAGTGCTTATCTCGCTAGTGTCTATCTAACCCGCGGCGAATACCAGATGGCCTACAATGAGGCGTCCGATATTATCGCGAAGGAAGGCTTATATAATTTGGCCTTAGAACCAGATTATCGAAATATTTTCCATGCAGAGAATACTGATTTTTCCTTGGAGCCCATCTTTGTGATCGACTTCGTTGGAACCAATGTAGATGATGAATCAAGAGATTATCTAGCTGCATTTACCGGTTTCTACGGCCAAGCCACCTACTACCCTTCCGGAGGATGGTCGGTGATGGTACCCGCGCAAGCCGTGTACGATAGCTGGGACGATGGAGATTACCGAAAGCAAATCAATTTAGATGCGGAAGCGCTGGATAATGACGGGAATGTGATTCCATTTACGGAGTTTTCCAGCTTAGATGGTCGGAATGCCAACCGTCCACACATTTCTAAGTACACCGCCATGGCTGCTGATTTACCACAGGCCAATACTAGCGGCCGGGACTCTCATTCTAATTACCAATTGATGCGCTATGCCGAAGTGCTTTTAATTGGTGCCGAGGCCGCTATTGAAATTGGGAATACTGCGGATGCCGATAAATGGATCAATATGGTGCGTGAAAGAGCCCGGAATGGAGATGGAACCAATGCGCCTAGTGCCGTACCTGCCGATATCGCAGGAGCTACGATCGATGATGTTCTGGAAGAAAGACGCTTAGAACTAGCCTTTGAGCAGAAAAGATGGTACGATATTGTCCGTAGACGATTGGGTGATCAAGTCTTTGGATCGAACGGTTTTGAAACAGAATTACAGGGAACCCAAAACTTTGATGCATCCAGAGACTACTTGCTACCCATTCCTCCATTCGAAATCACCAACAATCCTAATTTGACCCAAAATCCTGGCTACTAAGCCGTGAACCAGTTTTCAGCCCTCTATCTAAAAAAATTTAGCTATGAAATCATCATTTGACGATCCGGTGTTGCAGTTAAGGCAAATGGAGCCCTCTTTCGCGCGATATCTTTTGCTATTCTTTGCCTTCACTCTATTTGGAAGTTCGGCCCTGGCCCAAGATTTAGATCCGGAACTCCCACCAAGTGGAAATTTCGATCTCAACTGCTGGAAATTGACTCGTCCGAATCAACAAGAAAAGGATGAAAATATTCTGTCCAATGGGTACGAAGTGACCGGTGAGTTCTATACCAACGAGGTCACGGGTGCCATGGTTTTTTGGTGCCCCAATAATGGAATGACCGGTGGTAGCACCTACCCAAGAAACGAGTTGAGGGAGATGATGCGGTGCGGAGATACTAACATAGGAACACATGGGATCAATAAAAATAACTGGGTATTTTCTTCTTCTACCCAGGCTAACCAAGAAGCGGCAGCGGGCGTTGATGGTATCATGACAGCCACGGTAGCTGTGGATCATGTTTCGGAGACCTCCGATGAGAGCTTTAAAGTGGGTCGAACGATCGTTGGGCAAATTCACGCTTCCGACGATGAGCCTTGTCGATTGTATTATCGCAAGTTACCCGGTAACACGAAGGGCTCCATTTACATGGCCCATGAACCGACCACCGGCCCAGAGCAATGGTATGACCTTATTGGGAGTAGAAGCGATAATGCCCCAGACCCTGCGGATGGAGTGGCTTTAGGCGAACTATTTAGTTACGAGATCAAGGCCATTGGTAATTTGCTAACCGTGACCATTATGCGAGACGGGATGGATGATGTCGTGCAAGAGGTTGATATGACGGATAGCGGTTTCGCAGATGATTGGATGTATTTCAAGGCGGGGAACTACAATCAGAACAACGCAGGAGATGCCGGTGAGTATGCACAGGTCTCCTTCTATGCCTTAGATGTCACCCATTTCGGACCAACGCCCCCAACTGCCTATGATGCCCCATCGGACATCCCCAAGTTTCAAGCGTTTTTGTCAGAATGTAAGCTCCAGGCTCCAACCAGCGCTACGCTTGCCCACAATTCTACGCTTAATAATGGCTATACCCACCCTACGTTTTTCTACGTAGCCGATGGGGATAAGATGTTGTTTAATCAATCGGGAGATAGCCAACGTACCGAGCTGCGGAATGAAACGAATTGGGATCTGAATGACGCCGATCGTTCGCTCCACGGTCGCTTTGAAAACAACGAGCAAAAGTGTGAACAAGTAACGATAAAGCAAAT
>JBCDIO010000142.1:0-7383 GCA_038748815.1 Bacteroidota bacterium | reverse complement strand
GCGTATTCTTGTTCTTTTTCGGCTAGCTTAGCTGCGGGGTCATCTGCTTCCTTAATTTCTTTTCGGAAAATGATCTCACTGGCTCCCTTGGCTCCCATTACGGCAATTTCCGCGCTTGGCCAGGCGAAATTCATATCAGCTCCAATGTGTTTCGAGTTCATCACATCGTAGGCACCCCCGTAGGCTTTCCGCGTAATTAGGGTAACCCGGGGTACAGTAGCTTCACTAAAGGCAAATAATAATTTTGCCCCGTTGGTGATGATCCCGTTCCATTCTTGGTCGGTACCGGGTAAGAATCCCGGAACATCAACCAGTACCAGAAGCGGAATATTGAAACAATCACAGAACCGGACGAAACGAGCCCCTTTTTTCGAGCTTTCTACGTCGAGTACTCCAGCCAGGCTAAAGGGCTGATTACCGATAATTCCGATACTGCGCCCACCTAACCTAGCGAACCCTACAACGATGTTATCCGCGTATTGTTCGTGTACTTCAAAAAAAGAATCGTTATCTACGATACCCCCAATGACCTCCCGCATATCGTAGGGCTGATTGGCGTTTTCGGGTACGATCGATAGCAACTCGGGCCGGTCTTCCTCCCCTAGTTCGTAGGGTAAGACTTCGGTATACTCTTCACAATTCTGTGGTAAATAGCTGAGTAGTTGTTTGATCTTACGGAGACAATCCAAATCATTGGCGGCCGTAAAATGGGTAACACCACTTTTGGTGGAGTGTGCTGATGCGCCCCCAAGTTCTTCGGCCGTTACTTCTTCGTTGGTTACCGTTTTTACGACATTCGGTCCCGTTACGAACATATAAGAGGTATTCTCCACCATAATCGTAAAGTCGGTCATAGCCGGCGAGTAAACGGCTCCTCCGGCACAAGGTCCCATAATCGCGGAGATTTGTGGAATAACTCCCGAAGCCATTACATTGCGGTAGAAAATATCGGCGTACCCTCCGAGTGATTTCACCCCTTCTTGGATCCGCGCACCTCCTGAATCATTGAGACCAATCAATGGGGCTCCGTTTTGCATGGCTAAGTCCATCAGGCGGCAGATTTTTTCGGCATGGGTTTCGGATAGAGATCCACCAAACACGGTGAAGTCTTGAGCGAAAACGTAGACCAAACGGCCGTCTACAGTTCCGTAGCCCGTGATTACTCCATCACCCAAAAACTGCTGTTTTTCCATCCCAAAATCACTCGACCGGTGAATAACCAACTGACCGATCTCCTCAAAAGAACCCGGATCTAAAAAGAAATGGACGCGCTCCCGGGCCGTTAATTTGCCCTTTTCGTGTTGCTTTTCAATACGTGCTTGACCGCCCCCTAGCTGGGCTTTCGCTTGTTTATCTCGGAGTTGCTGAATCTTATCCTGCATGGAAAATGGCTTTACAAAAATGGTAAAGGGTAACTATTGTTTCTTACGCACCACGAAACCGCGGCCGACGGAATATTTCTTAAAGGTAAATAAGCTACGATCGATTGCCAGAATTCCGTCGGTGACTTTTGCCAAACCCGGTTCTTTAGTACTCGGCCGCATCTTGAAGGCTCGTTCCTCTCCCGAGGATACATTGCCGGCATTCTCTTTAAAAATGGACTGAATGATCCCTGTCCAATACACCTCTAATAGGCCAACTAGATAACCACTAAGCGGGTGTTCTTCTACTACTTCTAGCTGATATTTATTGGCCCACCCCCGAAATTGATCCCCAGAGATCAGGTAGGTATGCCCGAAGGCATAAGCCCCTTGGGAGATCTTGCGGTCTGTAAACCAGCTCAATATTCGATTGATCGGATCGTAAGTCCAAGGGAAATACAAATGAGGAAAGGTAATGACCGCCGTACCTCCCGGCTTTAGGACTCGGCCGACCTCTTTGATCATTTGCTCTGGCTGCCCAACGTGCTCTAGCACATCGACTGACACGATCAAGTCAAAGGCATTTTCTTCAAACGTGAGGTCTAAGGCATTTTCCACTCGGTAATCAATTCGCGGGAAGTCTCGATTGAGGGCTTTAGCAAAAGCCACATCGTTTTCGTTGATATCACAAGCCGTTAGGTGCTCGGTAAAACCGGAGATCATCGGATCGTAGTCCCCTTCTCCCGTCCCCAAGTTGAGTCCTTTGGGAATTACAGCTTGCGCCTGCAACTTTTGCAATTGCCGGCGAACGAAGTTGTACCGGTTGCGGTATGTCGGAAATATCAGTTTATAATTCATGGATTAGTAAGTCCTCCTAAGAACTATTCAATTATTGTACACTCTGAGCACGCTGTCGGATTTGATTCGCTTGCTGGGTTTTCCCCTGCTTATCCAGAATACTAGCGGCCAATTCATAAGCTTGCATAAACTTGGCATTGGCAGATAAGCAGTTCTCTAGGCTTTGCAAAGCAGCATTTAATTCACCCCGCGCCTGGAAGGCTAAAGCCATATAATAATGCCCCGCGGCGTAATTGGGTTCTTTCTTTACGGCCGTACCAAACGCCTCAAGAGCGCCCCCGGGATCACCCGCATTCAAGCGGCTAATTCCTAAGAAAGAGAGTCCAGTCGTATTATCGGGAGCCACCTTCAACGCATTTTGTGCCGCTTCGGAAGCCTCCTTAAATTTTCCGGTATTGATATAAGCATTGGCTAGTCCTAACCAAGCTAACTCATTGTCTGGGTGTTTTTGTACCTCCGATGGTAGATTGGCCAGGGCGGTGGTCCAATCCCGGTTCTTCACGGCCTGAAGACCGATAAATGCTTCATCGGCCTTCCGTTCCATAATTGCGGTCAGAGGCACTCCATTCGCTGTAATAGTATGGATGCTGCGGCTGGTGGGCCAGGATCCTTGACGTAAGTGAGGGCCACGGACATAACGCGACGGAAAGATTCCGTAATCCCAATCCCGGTTATAACGCTCGTTGTACCGCACGTAGATCGTCTTTACCTTACCCTTGTATTTCTCTGCAAGGTACCGCTGCGAATTAAAGGAAAAAGTAGTGGCCAGAATGGTCGTATCCGTTTGGTCAGGGGAAATATGCCCTTCTTCTTCTAGCCAGTGAATGGCATCTTTAACCGTTACGCCCCAGTAATCCGTTTCATATTCTCCAAAGGCTCCTGAAATCCCCCCCATAATGGGGCTAAAATAGGTGTAAGGTGCCGTTGCATTGCGAGCAATATAAACCGCCGGTTCGATCAAGCCTAGGGCCAGTATACCCCAAAGCGCGTATTTCGCAGCGCCCATCTTACGGAGCCATTCTTCCGCTAATACCCAAAATAGAGCGGCCAAGACCACCAGCGACGGGTACACAAAAGTAAGGTGCCGCCACCCGTCGTGGAGTAGAGAATCTTTGTAGATCACATAGGCAAGCGGGAAAATGGTCGCAAAGAAGCAGAGCAACACTGGAACTGCCCAGTATTTTCTAACCAACCAGAAAGATAGAGCCGTTGCTCCTACGAAGCCGATCAAGGCTGGTAATGGAATGGTCCGGACGATCCAACTAAGTGGATAATACCAGGGAGTCGTATCACTCATAATATTTACCCCCTCGAATAAGACTCGGATCTTGACACCCAGCTTAGAAAACTCGGTTAGAGCTTCCAGTGGATTGGCAATTGGGCTCTGCAAAGCAAAAGGCCAGAATAGGATCGCCAGAATGTAGCCGGCAAGGGCGGCAACGATACCGGTAGCGGCGTAGCGTCCCAGAGCTTTAGGCTGACTGGCCAATCCTTGAAAACCGTACTTTAGTAAAAAATCAATCCCGGCAAAAAGGCCCACGTAAGCAAACAAGAGCAATCCACCCGCCCGGGTTGATATCGCAATGCCAATACCGACGGCGAGGCCTAAGAGATCCCTCCAGTGGTATTCTGGCAATTTCCTCAACCAGCGAGTCATATAGTACAGTGCTATCACATTTCCCGCTGCGAAGGGAATATCTTTCGGATTCATAAGAGAATGGCCAAAAAAACGAGGCGACAAATAAATGATCACCAAGGCGAGCACTGCGGCTCTCCAGCCCGCAATTTCTCGGGTCAACAGCCCTGTGAAGAGCATCGCCAGCAATCCGAATAAAGCAATCAGCACGTGTCGTACGTGGTGATAGCCCAGATCAGTTTGCTCGAAGCCAAATAGTTTATTCAAAAATCCCGCTACGGTATCAAAGAATCCACCGTAATAATGCATATTCCCCTTCGGAATATTGAGTGCCTCCTGGTTTTCACCGAAGGTTGAGTAGTACTGAACTAATTTTTCGGAATAATCGTACTGGTAGATATCGTCCCCATTGACTCCAGAACCAAAGGCGAAGATGATAAGTAGGATTCCTAAGGCCCCAGTTAGTGCCCAGAAGATCATTCTCCATGATCCTTCGGCGGCGGGAAGCGATGGGGGTAAGGTAGGCCCTTTGTAAGCTTTGCTGGTAGCCGTTGAAGACGGCGCTTTCTTTTTAGCTTTTTTGACCGGTTTGCTGGGTTTCCGCTTGCTCATAGGGTGAAAAATAGTGAGGGCGAAAGATAGGGATTTTTTTTCAGGTCGCCGCCGCTTACATTTCCAAACAAATGATGGGTAAAATGGTCTCCAAAATCCGATTTCCAAGCGTTTTGGAAGCTCAAAATAGTTCCGCTAAAATAATCCAGAACAGGTGGTGAATGCGCAAATTCCCCTACATTTGGAACTTACTTTTAAACGAGGAGCTCTTAGAGCTTATTTTTTATTTCTATTGAACGCAATTAACTGAATCCAATGAGTTGGCAACCGAGTGATATGTTATCACAGCGCGTACAGAACATGTCCGAATCCGCGACCATCAAAATGGCCCAAATGGCCCGTGACCTAGCGGCACAAGGACACCATGTAATCAGTTTAAGTTTGGGTGAACCCGACTTTGACACCCCCGACCACATTAAAGAGGCGGCCAAGAAAGCCTTGGATGATGGATACACCAAGTATACGCCAGTGCCGGGTTTAGTAGAATTGCGACAAGCAATTGTAGATAAATTTAAGCGGGATAACAATCTAGATTTTGCGATTGACCAGATCGTTGTATCGAATGGAGCAAAACAATCGATCGCTAATCTGAGCTTGACTTTATTGGACGAAGGTGATGAGGTGGTCGTCTTAGCCCCCTACTGGGTGTCCTACTATGAGATCATTCGCCTAGGCGGCGGTAAGCCCATAGTCCTTCCGGCGGGCATCGAACAAGACTTCAAAGTTAGCCCCGAGCAGTTGGATGCGGCGATCAATGACAAAACGAAATTTATCATCTTCTCCTCCCCTTGTAATCCAACGGGATCCGTTTACACCGAAGAAGAGTTACACGCTCTGGCTAAGGTAGTGGCTAAATACGAGCGGGTACATATCGTATCCGACGAGATCTATGAATACATCAATTTCGTAGGCCAACACATCAGTATTGGTTCTTTTCCGGAAGTGAAGGATCGGACCATCACGGTAAATGGTTTTGCTAAGGGCTTTGCGATGACTGGCTGGCGTTTGGGTTACATTGGTGCCCCGAGGTGGATTGCCAAAGCATGTGCCAAAATTCAGGGGCAATTTACCTCTGGAGCAACGGCTTTTGGTCAGAAAGCAGCGGCCTATGCCCTCAATACTGATATGACTCCTTCCCATAAAATGCGCGATGCTTTCCTCACGCGTAAAAAAATGGTTCAAGAGCTGTTGGTCGAGATTCCTGGCTTTAAAATCAACGATCCACAAGGAGCCTTCTACATCTTCCCTGATATCAGTGCCCATTTTGGTAAATCAGTCGATGGCCGAGTTATCCGCAATGCCAACGATTTTTGCGAATACATTTTGGAAACGGCCCACGTTGCCGTTGTCACTGGTTCGGCTTTCGGGGCCGATGAGTGTTTCCGTTTGTCCTACGCGGCCAGCGAAGAAGATTTGCGGGAAGCCATCCGGCGGATTAAGGTAGCGGTAGAGCGTTTAGCATAGCCACGTTGCGTGCAACGTGGCTATGCTATGCGTGTAACGTGGATGGGTGTGCAACGTGGATGGGCAGAGATGAAGGATATTCAATAAATTAATTGACGAGAAAAGACTGGATGAGTAAAATAAAATATCTTATACTGAATTATTAATCACTCATTAAGGTTTATTGATTGGAACAGCTTTTTCCAAAACTCCATACAAATCAAATATTATGACCCGTTTCTATTTGTTCTTATTGCTCCTCGGAGCACCCACCTTCTTATGGTCTAATTCCCAGGACAGTACGGCCGTAAATTCCCTCGACGAAGATGCTTTAATGGAAGCCTACACCGCCTGGATGGACAGTGTATCGGCTAGCCTTACCTACACCATGGATTCCATCGTTGTGATAGGAGATGGCTTGGCACTCTTGGATGTTCCTCAAGGGTTTAAGTACCTCGATCCTGAGGCCTCCGAAATGGTTTTGACGGATCTCTGGGGAAATCCACCGAGTGGTCCTGGATATGAATCACTTGGAATGCTATTCCCCGCAGAATCTTCACCAGCAGACTCCGAGTCCTTCGCCATCAATATTACCTTCTCGGAGGAAGGCTATATTGACGATGCGGACGCCAAAGACATCGATTACGATGAGTTACTAGAAGAGATGCAGGCAGATCTTGAGGTAGGCAACGAAGAACGAGTAGCACAGGGCTACGAGCCAATTTACTTGACCGACTGGGCGGCCGATCCCTTCTACGATGCCAGCGAGAAAAAGTTGCATTGGGCCATGGATTTGCAGTTCGGCGAGGCCCAAGATCACACCCTAAACTACAACATCCGCGTACTTGGACGCCGTGGTTACCTCAGCCTCAATGTCATTGCCGGTATGAATGCCCTGGATGAAGTCAAACAAAATATCAATCCCATTTTATCGAGCGTACAATTTGGAGATGGCCATCGCTACGGGGACTTTGACTCCAACATTGATAAGGTGGCCGCCTACGGTATTGGTGGTCTGATTGCCGGTAAGGTACTGGTCAAAGCGGGTTTATTTGCGAAGATCGGTCTCCTATTGGCTAAGTTCTGGAAAGTAATTGCCTTGGGCGCCGTTGGACTTTTTGCTGGAGTTCGGCGTTTCTTCAGTAAGCAGGAAGAGGGTAATGCCTAGTCTTTCTCGGCTAAAAAAAGCCTCCCCGAGTTGTCGGGGAGGCTTTTTTATTGGTGGCAGCCAAACAGGAGTCGCTACCTTTCCGTTTGGGCCCTCTAAACCGCGTCCAGAGTACTTGGTTGAGGAATAAAAACTTAGATATAGTCTTTGACTCGTCGTAGGGAAATTTAGTTTCGATTGGTACCTGCAATTAGAAGGGCTCTTCCCGACAATTTCTTACTCCAGAGGGAGGTAACTCTTTTAATAACCATAGGTGTTATTTCGATAAACGGTCTCCTTCGACCCGCCCGGGCGGGTCGGAATAT
>JBCDIO010000141.1:0-7415 GCA_038748815.1 Bacteroidota bacterium | reverse complement strand
GGCAATAATATCTACACCCAAGAAAATGGAGTTTTCACTCTGGCAAACGAGCGGCTCCCCAACTTTGGAGCAACGCTCGAAACTCGTAAAATCCTCGTTTTTGATGCGAACGGGGACGAAGTTCCAGATTTATATTATTGTAACGTCGGTTGGGTTCCAGGGGCCTCCCTGCCCAACCGACTCTTAATCAATGACGGAACCGGTTTCTTCGAAGATGTTAGCAGCACTCATTTACCTACCCAAACGGGCTTTACGTTAGATGCAGTCGCTTTGGATATTGACGGAGATGATGATCTCGATTTAGTGACTACTAATCTAGGTCAACCCGGCATGACTCTACGTGCCTACCGCAATGAGGGCGCGGGTGTATTTACTTCGGCGACCATCGACTTCTTTCCAAATTTCTTATACAGCGAAGGCATTGCCCTACACCTATTTGATGCCAACGGAGACGAATTTCCAGATATCTATTTCGGCAATCATTCTAATACGGATAAGCTGGCACTATATCTCCCTACCGCACTTTCTGCGGGAGAAAAAAAAATCGAAAAAACGAGCATAACGCTTCTGGGAAATCCGGTTAGCCATCAGGTAGAGGCCAACTTGGAGCAAGATATGGATAAGGTCCAAGTGATTTCGTCAGATGGTATCGTTCTTTGGTCACAGGCTACGGTGCAAAGGGGAATATTGAAGATTCTCTGCTCCGATTGGTCGGCGGGAACTTACTTTTTACAGGCGGAAGTGAACGGACAAATCCTAACGCAACCGTTCATCAAGATGAACTGAGTGCTTACTTATAATTTCATCAATCAGCTACGGACGAAAAATTCCCACCAGCCTTAAAAAATTACTTGTTTAAGTAGTGTAGCATCCGAGAGCGGAGGAGTCCATCCTTCGCTCTCTTTGTTTTAGAAATTCCTAAGTTGCTAAAATGACCATACCCACATTAAGACCAAGGTAGACCAATAAAATCAGCCAAAAGGCCCTACGGTCTAGCCGGCGAGATTCTAAAACCCGGCCGTGCTTATACCAACGCAAAGAAAAAACGGAGAGAATAATACATAAGAGAATCGATATATACGTAACTATATGGATTTGATCGGCTAAGCCGAAAGCAACCGTCTGGGGAAGAATAGAATCGACAATGTATTTATTACCAACTGCCGCAAAAAGAGAACCAACCGACAGGCCAAATCGCGGATCTACGTGGATCGGATCAATATAAAAGACCAGTAGAGAGATAAAAAAGGACACATACACTCCAGTAAAGAGAGTAAGAAAAAGACCAAAACTTTTCCTTCGCAGGGTAATACTTAACTCCACTCTCGCATAGGTGCTTTGTCCATCCAAGCGGGGGTCCCCATAACTAGTATCGTATATTTTGGAGCCCGATTGGACCGAAAAATCTTTAATCTCCCAATCGGGTAATTGTTGTTCTTGATCTAACTTCGTATTCAGTGAATCAATTACATAAACCAAGCTTCCCAAGTCCGCATCGCTTTCTTCTAAAACAATTTCTAGAACCTGCTCATCAAAGGGAAAATAAGCGACTTCCCAGCTTTGCTTTAGTAAAGCCCGACACTTTTTACTCGCCCAAAGAACGGTATCAATTTTTTCTGTCAGATCAAGAGAGTACTCGACCGATTTGGCATTCACGACCTCCAAGGTTTCCATTGGAGCGATTGAGTCATTCTCATAAATGAACCAAAGCCAAAAGTCGGCTTGGTAGCTGTTGGCCGCTAGATCAATATCATAGAGAGAAGTAATATAGGTACCTACTTTGACGGTATCTTGAGCAAAGCTAGAAAATCCGGTAGCCAGCAAAAAGGCCAATAAACCAATGGTGTGAGTCCTCATGCTTGTGGAAATTTGCCCAAAAGTAAGGATCTTTTATTTCTAGACCTCGCTCCAATGTTCTTCAGCAAGGTGGCCATTTACCTAACCTGTTCTATATTTCTACCAATTTCCAACGCCCTCGCCGAAAGACCAAGATGCATAATACGGCCAATAAGGTTTCTGAAATGGCGATGGACCAATAGACGCCAGAAGGTCCCCAATCTAGGCTCACGGCTAATAAATAACTCAAGGGAATTTCTACCATCCAAAAGCAAATAAAGTTGATAAAAGTTGGGGTGCGAGTATCCCCAGCACCGTTGAAGGCCTGACCGACGACCATCCCATAAGCGAAGAAAACATAACCGATCGATAGAACCCGTAAGCAGGTAGCCCCTGCTTCGATAATCGTGGGTCCATCGGTTAGTAGCCCGATGAAAAAATCCCCTTCAAAGAAAAACAGAAAGGACACAATTACTAGGAAAAGTACATTGAAATTAGCCGCTCGCCAAACGGATTTTTCGGCGCGCTCGGGTAAGCCAGCTCCCAGGTTTTGCCCGACTAAAGTAGCCGCCGCATTGGCCATTCCCCAGGAGGGCAGAATGGTAAAGATTACTAACCGGATCGCAACGGTGTAGCCCGCCACAATTTCTTCTCCGAAGAAATTTGATATAATCGCCATCAGAAAAATCCAGCTAGCCGATGCTATCAAGTGCTGACTAGTGCCACCAACCGCTACCCGCAAAAGTCGAACGATAATAGTGGTCTGGATACGCAGGTGTTTTCGGAGTACCTTAACTACTCCTTTTCCATTGAATAGAATATACAATTGATAGAGAACCCCAATCCCCCGTCCGATTGAAGTAGCAATAGCAGCTCCCGCTAACCCCATCTCCGGGAATGGTCCCCAACCAAAGATCAGAATAGGATCCAAGATAATATTGAGTCCGTTTGCCAACCATAAGGAACGCATGGCTAGGGATGCATCACCCGCTCCGCGGAAAATTCCGTTGAGCAGAAATAGCATCATAATCACCATATTGGTTCCAAGCAGAATGCGGGCGTAAATAACGCCTTCGGCGATCAGTTCTTCCGAGCCCCCCATCAGACGCAGGATATTGGGAGCTTGCCAAGCACCTACCACCCCGAGTAGGACTGAGAAAACTAAGCCAATCCAAATACCCTGGACAGCGGCTTCAGCGGCTTCTTCGGGTTTCTTCTCTCCAACCCGACGAGCAACCATCGCCGAGGCGGCCATACTTAGACCTACCGCCAAAGAATAAATAATTGTGATAACCGTTTCGGTGAGTCCTACCGTGGCAATCGCATTGGTGCCAATCTTGGCCACAAAGAAAACATCCACTACGGCGAATAATGCCTCCATCAGCATTTCCAGGACCATCGGAATCGAGAGCAGAACGATGGCTCGGTTGATACTTCCTTTGGTATAGTCTTTTTCGCTGCCATCGAGGGCACTCTTTATCAAGTCCAATATCCGACGCATGCCAAAGGCGGTTTTATGGCCAAAAGGCCCATAGTTTCTTAAGGAAATGGCGTAATCCAAGGGCATAACACCGAGCACCTAGAAATAATTCAATGTCCGGTCTTTTTTTGAGCTATTCAGCAGATGCCCGCCGTAGACGATCGTTTATCGCCCGGCCCAAACCCTTTTCTGGCACCCATTCAGCCAGAATAAGATCAATGTCTAATGTATCTAAAGACCGAATCGCTGCAAAAAGGTTTCTTGCCGCTTCCGCCAGATCTCCCTCCGGTGATAAGATTCGCTGTTGAGCCGCCGGAATTTCGGGGATGGTACGCTTAAAGGCAAGAACACCGACTCGTTGGTTGGGGTGGCCAGCGAGTAATTCATCTAGATAGCCCAACTTCAGAGGCTTACGGGGCGCGTAATGGCTTTTGAGCATGCCGGGAGCGCGGGGGTTAGAAGTCGAGTGCTGAAATACTTTAACAGGACCAAGAGCTTCCAGATTTTCAATCGGCAATCCCCCTTTGCGCAACACATGCATTTTATCCTCGCTGGTAATCTGAACAATGGTTGATTCTAATCCAACTTCCGCAGGCCCTCCATCTAGGATGTAGGAGACCTGTTCTTCGAGTTGGGCGGCAACGTGATCAGGACGGGTGGGGCTTACGTAACCGAAAGGGTTTGCGCTAGGAGCGGCCAAAGGGAAATCCAGGGTCTTTAAAAGTTCTAGGGTTAATGGATGGCGGGGAATACGTAAAGCGACCGTTCCCAGGCCTGCCGTAACTAAGTCTGGAATTTGGTGGGTACGAGGTAGCAAAATGGTTAAAGGCCCGGGGGCAAAATGGTTAAATAAGCGTTCGGCCAAGGATGGAACATCTCTTAACAATGGACGTACCTGCTCCAAGGATGCCGCGTGGATAATTAAAGGATCAAACGTTGGTCTATTCTTGGCTTTAAAAATCCGGAGAACAGCGTCCTCATTGAGTGCATTAGCAGCAAGGCCGTATACGGTCTCGGTAGGAATAGCCACCAGCTTTCCTTCTTCTAGTAAGGCTTTTGCTTTGCCCAGATCGGTTCCTATTTTCATAGCTACGAATTTCGGCCACAAAGGTAGGCTAATTTTCATCAGGAAGAATGCCTGACGTTCGGGGGCTATGGATGCCTAAATTGGAGTTCCTGTTGGAACTCATTACCTTAGAACCTTTAATGTTCTTCATGCAAAAACAATGGTATGGAAGTTGGTATAGGGATCATGACATTTGGAATTGCCCGAGATATCGTGCAGGGAAATCAAGTATTTCTACCTTGGGAAGAAGGCTTGACTGTAGGTCGAGTAAAGAGAATGTTAGAAGAACAGTACCCGGGGTTTAAAGCCCTAAAGACCTTTGCCATCGCGGTCAATCAGGAGTACGCCAATGATGATCAAACGATTGACCAGAGGGATGAGGTCGTCATCATTCCACCGGTAAGTGGTGGATAATCGCTTATTCTAGTCGATTAAAATCTCGTTTTCCTCCGCTTTTGGCCATTAATTTCACTTCTTCGATTACGATGTCGTGGGTAAACGCTTTACACATATCATAAATCGTAAGAGCAGCAACGGTTGCGCCAGTCAATGCTTCCATTTCTACGCCTGTCTTTCCGGCAATACGCGCGGTACAATCAATTTGCACTTTCCCGTCTTCTCGAAGTACTACATCGACATCACAGTTATCCAAACCGATCGGGTGACATAGAGGAATGAGGTCACTAGTCCGCTTGGACCCCATGATCCCCGCCAATACCGCCGTTTGAAAAACGGGCCCTTTCTTGGTGGCAAAATCTTTATCACGCAATGCTTCCAGCACCTCAGAAGGGAGCGAAACCAGAGCCCGAGCTTTCGCCATTCTGGCGGTCACCTTTTTCTCTCCGACATGCACCATGCGTGGGTTACCCTGCTCATCTAAATGCGAAAATTGCTCTGACATATTGTAACTACTTAAAAAGGAATAAAAGATAACCTACCTGAAGGCTTGGGCTTCAAATTAACTAAAGCTGAGGGTTTCTTGCCAGCTTTCAATAAGAAACGGAAACATTCTCTACCTAGGCAGTCTATAATAAAAAACACCCGTTTGGCAACGGGGGACCCCAATTTCATTGTTTCCTGGATAATGAAGCGTCTACTAGAAGAAAGATTCCCTACGGTACTCGGTACCGTAGGGAATCCTTCGGCCAGCCAAAAGGTAGCTCATTTTGCTGCCATAGGAAAAACGTATTCTGGCAAACGCAGATTATTCGAAGCAGATCTATCTCCGGCACCTGGAAAGACTAAGTTGAACAACCGACCAACCGGGGTTAGGTCAATATCTAATTAATTTAGTCGGCTCGAAGGGTTTCTATTTCCTGAATCGTTTTAGGGATGGGCGGCCCTAGAACGCGTTGCCCTTCGCGGGTAATTAAAACATTATCCTCGATCCGGATGCCTCCAAAATCGAGGTATGATTCCAATTTTTGATAATTGATGAACTCCGCGTGTTTTTGTTCGGCACGCCACTGCTCAATGAGCGTTGGGATAAAGTAAATGCCCGGTTCTACCGTTAGTACGAAGCCCTCTTGCAGCTCCCGTCCCAACCGCAGATAGGCCGTTCCAAATTGCTCACTCCGTTTTACTTGCTCATCGTAGCCCACCAAGTCTTCTCCTAAGTCTTCCATATCGTGGACATCTAAACCAATCATGTGCCCTAGACCGTGTGGGAAAAATAAAGCGTGTGCCCCAGCCGCGACGGCTTCTACCGGATCACCTTGCATGAGCCCTAAATCCGTTAAGCCTTGAGCGATGACTCGGCTCGCCAGTTGATGCATCTCGGCGTATGGAATTCCCGGACGGCACTGCTCGATGGCCTGTACTTCAGCATCTAACACAATTTGGTAAATTTCTTTTTGTTTGGTCGTAAAGGTTGGATCAACAGGCCCCGTGCGGGTAATATCAGACGCATAGTTACTGCCCGCAGATGCTCCAAAATCACCTAGGACCAATTGCCCCGACTGCATGGTATGGTGATGATGGTGGTTATGTAGCACTTCTCCGTGGGTGGTCAGAATGATTGGGTACGCTAAATGACCTCCCATTGAGGCCGCGATACCCGCAACAATCCCCGTAAGCTGTGATTCTTTCATCCCTGGCCTTGCTCCTTCTAACATCGCAACATGCATGGCGTAGGTGGTGGCCAAGGCTTTTTCCATTTCTACTACTTCCTCCGCACTCTTGATGGACCGTTGGGCAACAACCGCCTGGATCAGTTCAACAGAAGCCCCACCTTTAATAGACGGCCAGGGCCTATCTAAGGCATCGGCTAATTCATTGGTGTTGACCATTCGGTAAGGCGGTAAATAATGGATAGCCCGATTGGCCGATTTGGCTTTTCTTAGATCTTCCAGTAAGGAGCTTCGAGACTTGGTTTTGGTAACACCAACCTTTTGTGCGTACTCCTGCAGGGTAGGATGTGGCCCTACCCAAACGATATCGGAGACCGTCAAGTCATTCCCATATAGACAGGTTTCTCCACTATTAAAGTCAATGATTGCCGCAAGATCCGGTTGATCGATTCCGAAGAAATAGAGGAAGTTGCTGTCTTGGCGAAACGGGTAGATATTGGCTGCATAGTTCATTCCAACCTCTCGATTACCCATAAATACAGCTAATCCGTCATTCATTCTTGCCTGTAAAGCGGCGCGGCGATCAAGGTAGGTCTGCTGTGAAAAAGCCATAGGAAGTGCGATTTACCGAAAAACGTGACCTGTCGGTCTATGTTTACGTATAAAATGGGGAAATAAATGGTTCGCTATTTCTTTAAATGCGAACTTGACGAAACATGTATTGTACTTGCGAAACAAAGTCTGTGGAGCGATTTCGATTCCATCGGAAGAAAATTCATTTTTCGCAGATCCGATGAAAACAAACCCAAGAGCAATAAAACACGTTTGAGTCAGCTCCAATATAATAGATTTGTTATAACTTTAAAGAGATCACAAAACCAACGTTCATGGGATTATTAGATGATGTTAAAAAGTTGATGTTTGGCGCCAAAGCGGTTAGTAAGAATGCTGCCCGGAAAGCTGC
>JBCDIO010000140.1:0-7429 GCA_038748815.1 Bacteroidota bacterium | reverse complement strand
CGCTTACATACGATAGGTTCGAACTATTTTTGCTAAAATAGTTCGATTTTTAAAGACATGCAAACATGGGGCGTAAATCCATTGATAAAAATCGCAAGGGACCACAGGCCAAAACAGACCGCTGGTTGCTTGATCTGATCCCAAAATTGAAGGATCAGGATTTGGCTTCCATGACCATGAACGACCTGGCCAAGCTACTTGGTAAGAGCAAATCGACCCTTTATGAGTACTTTGAGAGTAAGGAGGAGATTTTGACCAGAGCCGTTGCTTTGCGCATTGAGCGAATTGCCGCCTACCGAGAATTGCTACACCGGCCTGGGTCCGAGTCGGAGGTCTACCAATCAGTTTTAGAATTCTTGTGCGAACAACTAGGAGATATTTCCATTCAGCTCCTTGAGCAAATACAAACCCACCTGCCGCTTATTTGGGAGCAAATTGATCAGTTTCTGCAATTGATCATCGACGATTTAGGGACACTCTACGAACGCGGAATGGAAAAAGGGGTCTTTCGACCTACCTCGATCCGTCTACTCACCCGCCTGGATCATTTTTTTGTGACCCAATTGATCACCGATAAAGTCTTTAAGGAAGAACAAGACGTCAGCCTAGATCAATTGGTACGGTACTACTTGGAGCTCCGATTCTCAGGTATTCGTACCTAAAAACCTGTATTTTGGTATACCTAAACTTAGGTAAACGGTTATCTTCCCTAAATGCTGCTAGGCAGCAGCATTTTTTTTACGTTCTGCATAATGCTGGCATATCGGCTTGTCATTGAAAACCGAAACTCTCACATTCTCGTTAATAGGGGCGTATTATCTAACCAAAATATTTATTAAGATGACAAAGTTGAATTGGTTGTATGCCTTCGCTTTTGTATTAGTGGGTTCTTTGGCTTTCACTGCTTGTAATAACGATGATGAGGAAGTAATGGAAGAGCCAGATCCAGAACCACAAAGCATTGTTGATATCGTAGCTGGTGATGATAACTTTAGTGACCTAGCTGCTGCCCTAACCCGAGTAAACCTTATTGGTGTTCTTGAAGGTGCAGGTCCTTTCACGGTATTTGCTCCGGACAATGACGCTTTCGCAGCTTCTGGAATTGACGTAGATGCTGCTAGTGATGAAGAATTGACTAACATCTTATTGTACCACGTACTAGGTGCAAACATCA
The DNA here is from genome assembly GCA_038748815.1 of Bacteroidota bacterium. Classification (GTDB taxonomy): domain Bacteria; phylum Bacteroidota; class Bacteroidia; order Chitinophagales; family Saprospiraceae; genus JBCDIO01. Next base: position 6,255 of record JBCDIO010000140.1, on the reverse strand, counting down.
AGAGCACGGATCTAACCGACAATGCACAAACCTACGCTTCTACTGATTCTGAGGCAGGTCCAGAAAAAGCATTAGTAAGCCTTTTGGTTGAGCGTGCTGGTAATTCCGTTACTTTGAACGGAACGATCAATGTAAAGGATGCGGACATTGAAGCAGAGAATGGAGTAATCCACGTCATTGACAACGTTCTACAGCCTGTAGATATCGTTGGTGCTGCTATTGCTAATAGCCAGTTCACTACGCTAGTAGGTGCGTTACAAGATGCAGACGGAGACCTAGTTGCGGAGCTACAAAAAGAAGGTCCTGTTACCGTATTTGCACCACTAAACAGTGCCTTTGCTGACATTGAAGATACCGTAGCTGGTTTAGATGCAAGCCAGTTAGCTTCTGTATTGACTTACCACGTTACCAATGGTAATGTAGTATCTTCTGGTCTATCTAACGGACAGGTAGTAGAAACCCTACAGGGAGAGGAGTTTACCATTAACATCGACGGTGAAACAGTAACCATAACCGATGCTAACGATAATACTTCTACGGTAGTACTTACGGATGTTCAAACAACCAATGGAGTAATCCACGTTTTGAATGCAGTGATTATTCCTGTGAATCTATAATCTAGCTTAGATTTTAGCAATTAGAAAAGGGGCGATTACTCTTGGACTCGGCCCGTTTGTAATTGGTCCAGTCTATAATCAAGAACGGGTAAATCGATCTTAACGATCGGTTTTTTTCGTTTTAAAATTGGCGACAATCCTTTCTAAGAATTTGTTCCATCCAAAAGGTTTCCTTAACCTTGGTGAGCAAATGATAAAACCGAGGGCGCTATTTTCAGGATTCTGGGCGTTCTCGGGAACCTCATATTCTCGAACTATCACCTTACAAATAGTAGCTTATGATTGCAGTAACGCAAAATAAGCAGACGCAGGCTGCCCTGAGCCCTGCTGCTGCTTTAGACTTGCTAAAAGCAGGAAACCAACGTTTTTTAGACAAAGATCCAGCCGAACGTGACCTCCATGCACAGGTAAACGCCACCAGTACCGGACAATTTCCTTTCGCCGCTGTTCTTTCTTGTATTGATTCTCGGGTTCCAGCTGAAATCGTTTTCGATCAAGGGATCGGAGATATATTCAGTGCTCGCGTAGCGGGTAATTTTGTCAACGATGACATTCTGGGAAGTATCGAATACGCTTGTAAAGTAGCTGGCTCAAAAGTAGTGGTTGTCCTTGGACACACTTCTTGTGGTGCGGTAAAGGGGGCTTGCGACCACGTGAAGCTTGGACTAATTACCCAAATGCTGGATAAAATTATGCCTGCTGTTGACGGAGTGCATACTCCCGAAGGTACTGATCGTTCCTCTGCAAATGCGGATTTCGTGAACCAGGTGGTCCAGAAAAATGTAGAACTTACAGTAGCAAACGTAACCAAGCAAAGTACCGTGCTGCGGGAAATGGAAGAGATGGGTGACATTCTGATTGTCGGCGCCATCTACGACGTTAAAAGCGGAGCGGTAACTTTCCTGTAAGATACCTGGGTGGCACCTTCTGGGTGCCGCCTCACTCCATTTAAACGTATGATCCGATCTATCGTCCTTACTGTTTTTTTCTGCGCTCTTTTTGCCTGTTCCGGGCCAAAGTCAGCCTATTTTCTGGATACTGCCGATTGGCAAGATATTTTCTCCGAATTCTTTCCGGAGGCAACGATTTGCGAATACGCCATGCAGATTCAGTATACTCGAACGCCTTCGTCTCCGAATCTGCCGCCACCACCACAAGCCCACCTGATATACGTACCCGAATCGTTGATTTTAGAATTAGCTGAGCTAGAGATTTGGCAAGAATCCGCTGATTATTTGATTGAGCAATTGCGTACCCCTTTGATTAAAGGCCGTTACCACCAAGCTCCTTTTTCCATCTTGAACGATTGCGATTACGGACCTGTGCCGATTGAAGGAGATGAGGAGCCAGTACTCCATTTTTCAAAACCTTATTTTTCTTCCAATGGAGAGCAGTTAATGCTGTTTGTTGAGGAAACGTATCTCAGTAGAGGCATACAGAAATACTATCTCTTCAATCAATCCACCGAAGGATGGACACTGCGCAAAAAGCAAAAATTCAACGAGTGGATCCAATAGTCGCAACTCGGACTTTTAAACGGATTGGGCCGGTAAGAATTACATTTGGTTTGTTATCATAGACCAAGGGATCAACCACCACATACCATGCCCAATCAACAGCGAATACTCTTTATTCTTGTTCTATCCCAGTTCCTCTGTACCAGCCTATGGTTTGCTGGTAATGCGATTATTCCTAGCCTCAGTGCCGACTTCAATCTACCTACCACTTCGTTGGCAGGATTAACCTCGGCGGTTCAGCTTGGCTTTATTGTGGGCACCCTAGTTTTCGCTGTTTTAACGATTGCCGATCGCTTCTCTCCGTCTAAGGTTTTTATGTGGTGTGCTTTTGCCGGTGCTGTCTGTAACAGCGCGATCATCTTTGGAGAACAGAGCTACTTTAGCATTTTGAGTCTACGGTTTTTGACCGGTTTTTGGTTGGCGGGTATCTACCCGGTGGGTATGAAAATTGCTGCTGATTATCATGCGAAAGGTTTAGGTAAAGCCTTAGGTTTCCTGGTTGGTGCTTTGGTTTTAGGTACTGCTTTTCCACACTTGGTGAGGGAGTTGACCAGTGATCTACCCTGGCGAGTAGTGCTATTGACTACCACCGGTGTCGCCACTTTAGGTGGCCTACTCATCGGATTTGGGGTTCCCGACGGGCCACACCGAGTGGCGGGTAAGGGTTTTCAGCCAAAGGCTTTAGTGGGTGTTTTCCGGAATCCAGATTTTCGCTCGGCGGCCTTTGGTTACTTCGGACACATGTGGGAGCTCTACGCCTTTTGGGCTTTTATTCCCCTATTCCTACAGTGGCATATCGAACGTTTTGCCGGTAGTGAGGGCTTTTTATCCGGCTGGAGTTTTAGCATAATTGCCGTTGGAAGTATTTCCTGTGTATTTGGTGGATATTGGTCTATACGGTGGGGCTCGGCTCGGGTAGCGATGATTGCACTAGCCGTTTCGGGAACCCTAGCTTTGACCTTCCCCTTTTGGTTTCAGGCCGCTTGGCCCCTCTATTTGATCATCCTTTTTATCTGGGGTATGGCCGTCATCTTAGACTCTCCCCAGTTTTCTACTTTGGTAGCACAGAATGCCGACCCAAAAACGAAGGGAACGGCTTTGACCATTGTAAATTCTATTGGCTTTGCCATTACCATAGTCAGCATCCAGCTACTCAACACGTTACAACTGAGCGGACCCGTCGAGTGGATCGTACCGATTCTAGGTTTAGGCCCTATTCTGGGCGTATGGTCGATCTGGCGTTTGGCGAAGCGGAAGGCTTAGCCTCGGTAAAATTGCTTACCGATAGCTTTCTTGAGTTCGTGGCTTAGCACAAAACTCACACTGGGAATACCTTGTACTTTGTTTTGAACGGCTTTGCCTTGGGCAATCCGCACCACCTGCCGGGCATAGTATCCTCCTTCGGCCATTTCTTCCAAGGCTTTGATACCTGTACGTACTCTAGGGTCCTTGAGTTGGGAGACTTTCCCATCTAGAAAATCCGCCATTTCGGGTAGGTTTAGTAAGAATGGCCGGGCCATACCAATCACATCAACGGCTCCCTCCTCCAGCGCTGATTGGCAGAAGTCGTAGGTTCGAAACCCTCCGGTGATCATAAGTGGTATCTGACAAGTGGATCGCACGCGATGGGCAAAATCCAGGAAGTAGGCTTCCCTTCGCTTTGTACTTACTTTTTGCTCCGCGACCTCTTCATTCTTCGTGAAGAAAGCCATCTTTTCGTAAGTGCCACCGGATATTTCTAGTAGGTCAACGCCTAGCTCTTGCAGCATTTGTACCACTACTAGTGACTCCTCCTCGGTAAGTCCTCCGCGCTGAAAGTCGGCAGAGTTTAGCTTTACGGAAACCGGATAATTAGGGCCTACTACTGCTCTTGTTTGGGTCAGAATGGTGCGAAGTAAGCGACTGCGATTTTCTAAAGAACCACCCCACTGATCTTGCCGTTGGTTGGTGTTTGGGGAGAGAAATTGGCTGAGCAAGTAACCGTGGGCAGAATGGATTTGGATCCCTTTAAATCCAGCTTCTTGGCAAAGTTTAGCCGTGCGCACAAAACCAATAATCACTTCTTGAATATCGGCTTCGGTCATGGCTCGGGGTGTTCCGAATAAGCCCCATTTTTTGAGTTGTACAGAGGAAGGTGCCTTGGGGTGTAAATTGACCAGCCTGGAGGTTTGACGGCCTGAATGACTGATTTGCACCCAAGTTTGCGTAGCCTCCGATTGAGACTGTTGGGCTAGTTGGCGAAACTTGGGTAAGATACCTTCTTGATCCACGATGATGTTACCTCCTGATTCGAGGTGCTGCCGATTGATCATTACATTGCCCGTGATCAACAAACCGGCTCCCGTTTTTAACCAGGCTTGGTAAAGGCGATTATGGAGGGCATTGGGGCTGCCATCGGGACCGGCTAAGCGTTCAGTCATAGCAGCCTTGCACAAACGATTTGTAATCTGGACTCCACAGGGTAACGGCAGCGGCTGCTTGAGAAGATTGGGCATGTGCGTCATATTCTATTCGTCTGGTAAGGTAAGAAAAATTGTAGCAGGTAGGATGGCAAGACTTGCAGGGTAGTTTTGTAATTTTAGACTCAGAAAATCACTCGACTTTGCGAGAGCTCAATATTATCGGACTCGTGTTAGTTGGCCTGTTTATTCTATTCATCCTGAATAAACCCCAAAAGCTGCTTTCCGATTGGCTCCTAGCTGGGGTGAATGCTTGTCTGGGCCTTTACTTACTATCTGATCTGTTTCTACATCCGGTTCAAAGTTCGGCTTGGTTTGTCTTCAATTTCTCGATCGTAGGTCTGCAAACTCCCTTGCTAATCACCTATTTTATCGTGATTCTGCAAGAAAACCAAGAATGGAAACCAGGCTATTACCTATGGTTTTCTTTACTTCTAGTTAGTATAGTTTATGTCTGTTGGGACCATTTTGGAGGTACGGCCTATAACCAGGCCAATTTAGACCAACTTTGGGATGATCCACCCTTACCATACCTCTTTTTCTACAAGGCAAATCAACTGCTCGGCATTTGTGGCTTATTCTGGATCCTCGGGCAAATTAGAGCCTATCGACAAAATATTCGAGAACAATATTCTTACATTGAACCGATCCATTTAGAATGGGTCCGGATATTCTCATGGATTTATTTGATCCTACTAATCGTGATTTTCTTTTCATTCCTACTATACAATGTGCGCTGGTTTCCCTTGGATATTACCTGGGTCTATTTTGTGGTCAATGGAGCAATGGTGTTAGCTATTTTCTTTTTAAGTCTGATGGGGATTCGCAATTATGTAATTGCTGACTATCTAGCGAAAGAATTGTCGACCAAGGAGCCCGAGGAAAAAATCCGAGAGATTGGAAAAGCACACGGAGATGTATCCGCCATTTTTGCTCGCTTGGAAGCCTATTTTGTGGAAGAACAGATTTATTTGGAATCCAAGATTACCTTACCCCAAGTGGCCGCTCGATTGAAAGTACCGGTCCATGTCTTGTCGCAAGTGATTAATCAGGAAACCGATGGCCCGTTTTACGATTTTGTAAATCGCTATCGGGTCGATCATTTAAAAGAATCATTACTCGATGCGCAAAAGTCTCACCTCACTATTTTGGCGCTAGGGTACGAGAGTGGTTTTAATTCGAAAGCTTCTCTCAACCGCATCTTTAAACAACAAGTAGGACTAACGCCCTCCCAGTATCAGAAACAAAACCTGCTGTCAGGAGTCTCATCCCACTAAAAAGGAGTCTCATGCGGCAAAATGAGTCGATTTAGGCGATACACCACTTCATCTTTGAGCCATCAATCACTAAAAAAATCGAACGATGAAAAATGGTATGCTTATCCTTTTGGCCTGTACTTTTCTTTCTCTAACTACTCAGGCACAAAAGCCGAATACGAACCGACTTTCTCTGATGGCAGGCCTATCGCAACCCCTACTATTAGACGGGATAAACGTTGCTGCGACCTATACCACGGAGCATCTCTATTTCGAATATTCTCACGGTGCTTTCTTGAAGTATCATTCCTTTGGGAAGGCCCCCATGCGGGCTGCTGATCGAGAGAATTTCCGGACTATGGTTGCCCCTTTTTCTACCGGTGGTGGGATAGGGTACCGCTTTTCG
>JBCDIO010000139.1:0-7455 GCA_038748815.1 Bacteroidota bacterium | reverse complement strand
TGAATGGCTTCATCGCCGAAGTCCCCGTGGGCTCCCCCACTTTTCATGGTGAGCGCATAGGCCTCTTCGATAAAGAGAACCCCACCCATGGACTCATCGATTTTCTCCGCGGTTTTAATGGCGGTTTGCCCCACAAACCCCGCGACTAATCCTTGGCGATCGGTTTCCACCATATGCCCTCTTTCGAGAACTCCCAAGGCTTTATAGATCTTGGTAAGAATACGGGCAACCGTCGTCTTACCCGTTCCCGGATTACCGATAAAGACGGTATGCAAAAAGAAACGATTGAGTACATCCTGGTCGGTTTGGCGATAATAGTGTACCAACTTGACCAGTTCATTGATCTGTTTCTTAACGGACTTCATACCAATCAGATCATTCAGCTCGGTGAGCGCCTCTTCCAAGAGAGGTTCGTCTACTGGAATGTCTGGAAGGGCCCGGCTTGGTTTGATCTCGATTCGTTCGACATCCTCCAGCTCAATAATGCCCAAAAGTTCTTTAGGCAGCTCATTAGGCGTTTCGGTATCCATTACTCGAAGACCGAGGTTAATTTTCGCTTTCTCAATTAAATCGTACACGAAGCGAGCATTGCCGAAGGAGCGATCCCGTTCCCGGACAGCCTTGATGATAATATCTTCGACTTTGATAGTTGCTTCTTCTGTAAGCAACACCCCTTTTTCTTGGCAAGCGTATGTAGCAATTTTCGCCAGCTCCTGGGGCAAATAATCAGAGAATTCAAAATATAATTTGAACCGCGACTTTAATCCGGGATTGGAGTCAAGGAAGTGTTGCATTTCCCTAGGATACCCAGCTACAATAACCGCGAGATCTCCCTCACCATTGGACATTTCTTTAACTAGAATTTCGATGACTTCCCGGCCAAAATCTTTGGTGTCGTCGTTTGAACGCGCCAGCGCATAGGCCTCATCAATAAACAGAACCCCTCCCCTGGCTTTATCAATGGCTTCTTTGACTTTGGGCGCCGTTTGGCCAATATATTCCCCAACTAGATCGACCCGGTCCACCTCGTGCACATGGCCCTTGCTCAGGATACCCATCTTGTGATAGAGCTTACCCATCATTTTGGCAACCGTTGTCTTACCCGTTCCCGGATTGCCGATGAAGACCGAATGAACGTTCACTTCTTCTTTCTCTTCGTATCCTTTCTCCTTTCGAAGTTGTAAGAACTGAATATATCGAGCGTGATCGCGTACTTGCCGTTTGATCGCTGATAATCCAATCAGCGCATCCAAGCTAACCATCAATTCATCGAAAGTGGCGTTGAGTTCCTCGTCCGGATTGAGTACGAGTGGGGTGCTGCGATTCGGCATGTAAACCGGCGAAACACCTTCCTCGAAATCATCATCTACTTCAAAAGGAATAACGGCCAGAAGACGGTCCATGAAGACGATCTCTGCGGTATACCGATCCTTTCGCCAAGACCCTTTCACGTTGGAGCCCCAGCCCGCTGTGATCTTAATAATCTCGTCCTTGGGCTCAATGCGTTGTAAACGCACCACCTGCCCCTTTAATTCCCGGGCGTCATTATAGAATTTGGTAAAAAGCTCGCATTGCCAGGAGCGGCTGGCGTGTTGATTCTTGAGAATGAGTTCCGCGTAAATATAGCGAGTTTCTTCTGCGCTGAAGGTGCGATAGTAAAGGCGATCATCTTCAATCACATCATCGTAAGGGCCCTCGTATAACCGCAGGCTTTGTACCTGTAGGTAAGGGTTTTCGGTTTTACCGATTTCCCGGCCTACGTCCTCCACATAAAAGTATTTGGTAGCTACTTTCTCCCCTTCAATCCAGGCTTCCCAGTAATAGGTTCCCTTTTTCCAGAATGCACCCTCCGATTTGTTACCCCATCCTTCTCGGATGAAAACGACATTGTCATATTTGCTGACTTTCCGACGAAAGGGTAAAGAACAAAGCTCTTTACGCCCTCTTTTGAGGGAATAGCATTTGAGTTCTACTTCAATCTCCCAATCTTCTTCGTCGAATAGTTTATTATAAAAAGAAAGCTCAGCGTAGATATAGGAAGTATCGTGGCGGTCAAATACCTGGCGATATTTTTTCTTGTTATCGGCCAACCATTCGGTTGACGCATAAACTTTCAGTTCTCGGAACTTATACTTCTTCGTTTCAGGATGTCGGAAACTTACCGCCATAAATCAAAAAAACCTTTCAATGATTACCCCAATAAACAAGGGGGCGAGAATAAGGAGCCCTAACTCTAAAGATAGGCATGGTGGACCATTTAATCAAACCTCGGAGTGCCAAATGCAAATGTACGGTTTGTTTTGTCACTTCGCGGAATGTTCTGCTACTATCTACGACAAAATTGAAGGTATAGTTCCTTATGGGACCCTGGCAAATGGGGCGTTTTTTCTATTTTTAGGCCATGGCCCGAAAGATCAGCTTTCCATTCTACGCATTTCGTCTGCATTTCACCTCAGGCAATAATCTAACGGTTCCTCTCAATGACCAGAGTACGGCCTTTTTTAATGAGCCCTTCCAACCCCTGGCGGAAGCCTTTGCCAAGGTCTTAGAAAAGAACCTTCTTGAGCATGGCAACTATGATCGTTTACTCAAGGAAATCATTCCGGGGCCATTTGAAACTAAGTCTATTGAGGTCGAGCTCCCTGAAGCACCAGATGGATTTACCTATCCAGCTTTTAGTATAGAATTAGACTATTTCACCACAAAACATAATGATTGGCTCATTGGCCTATTGCCCTCTTTGGGTATTGAAGCAAATGGCGCGGATGAAGTAGAATTGGAATTAAATCTGGAGCAACAGATTCAATTGGAACTAAAAAGGAATAATCGTTTAGGTAACCTACACCGGCTTTTTGCTGGTATTTGGTTTGACCATATTGAACTACTACATCAGAACCTAGGCCTAACCGTTTACCAACCTTGGGAAGACACTAACCAGGAAGATCAGGAACAAGCCTGGCTAGATCGGGTTGGTCAGAAAATGGAAAACTTACGGGATCCTTGTTATGGGAGAAAACGAGAACTCGAACAGCTCGACCGCTATTTGCGAAATCCGTACAACCGGAACCTGCTTATAGTTGGAGCCAACGGAGTAGGAAAAACCGCCTTATTAAAGGAACAATTACAACGCGATGGTGCCGGCCAATACGGTCCTTTTTGGGAAACGACTGCTTCTCAGATGATTAAAGAATTGACACGTGATACTGGCTGGGAAGATAAAATCGCCTATCTCATAAAGGATTGGAAAGAACAAGGAGCTCGACTGTTTGTACAAAACCTCTCCGAATTATTTGAGATTGGCCAGTACGAGGGAAATTCGGTCAGCGTAGCTCAGTACCTTCTTCCTTATCTTACTCGGGGAGAAATTAGCCTCGTAAGTGAGTGTACTCCCGAAGAACGCTCTCGTATTGAAATGAAAAGCCCTAATTTTCTTGGTGCCTTTCAAATATTAGAATTGGAAGAACCCAAACAGGACTTGGAGAGCATTATTCAGCGGAAAGTCGATTTTTTGAGTCAACAACAAGGTCGGCAATTAAGCCAACGGGCCGTTGGTGAAGTAGTCAGGCTCAACCGGCGCTACGAGCCTTATTCCGGCTTTCCGGGACGCCCTATTCGCTTTCTGGAAAATCTCCTCTTGCAACCGGGGGTGAGCCAACAATCCCTAGATCGAAGTCTGATTATCCGGCAATTTGCGCAAGAAAGTGGTATGCCTCCATTTATGATTGATCGAGATATCCCGATGGATCTCCCAAAGGTTCATGCCTTTTTTGACCAACAACTATTTGGTCAAAAGCAGGCCGTTGATCAACTCGTGAACCTTTTGGCGGCAATAAAAGCCGGATTAACCCCAGGGAATAAACCAATTGCCTCTTTGCTCTTTGTTGGTCCTACCGGAGTAGGAAAAACAGAATTGGCTAAACTGCTATCGCATTTTATGTTCGGAGATCGCAATCGCATGGTGCGATTCGATATGAGCGAATATTCTAACCCGATGGGAGTAAGTCGTCTTACCCATCGAATTGGCGACCAGGATGGCGTTCTGACTTCGGCCGTTCGTCGTAGCCCTTTTACGGTATTACTCTTCGATGAAATTGAAAAAGCCCACGTCGACTTCTTTGATTTACTGCTACAGATATTGGGCGAAGGACGGCTCACGGATAGCCAGGGGCAATTGGTGAACTTTTGTTCGACGATCATCATTATGACTTCGAATATTGGTGCCACTTCACTACAACAACAGCGCATATCTCCTACCCAGCGAATTTCATCCGGGGATTTGAGCGATCACTTTCAAAATGCGATCAAGAAACATTTCCGCCCAGAATTTGTGAATCGAATTGACCAGATTATTCCTTTTCAAGCTTTGGATGAACGTAGTATTGAACGCGTCGTCCGACGGGAACTAAAGCAATTACTACAGCGCGAAGGCATTCGTAACCGGCGTTTAGAAATACAGATGGATCCTGCGGTAATTTCCTGGTTAGGGCAGCATGGCTACTCCAGAAAATACGGAGCACGCTATTTACAGCGCACCATGCGCGAACAAATTGCCACTCCTCTCGCTAAAATGGTTAACCAATCTGACATTGATGATCAACTAATTGCCACCATAAAAGTTAGTGAACAGCGGCTTGAAGTAGATATTGAGGCCGATCCTCTAGGCTTAGATCTTTTATTTGAAGAGTTGGAGAAACTCAACCTAGCAGACTACGCGAGCGGTACCCGAAGAAATATGCAAAACCTTCGAAATGGAAACTACTTCATACGGCTACTTAGCGAACTAGATATCCTGGATCGAGAGAAAGAGCGATCGCCGGACGAATTCTGGGCTAATCGAAAAAAAACCGAACGTTATCAGCAATTTCAGAAAGTAATCGGAGCGATCACGCCCTTTCAATTAGAAATCCAAGAAATCGAAGAACAGTTGGCCCTGTGTTGTCTAGATCAAGGCATCTATCAACCGGATATATCGAACCGCTTAGACCAATTTGTCCAACACTTTTGGGGCTATAAAATCCAGTTATACCAGCTGTTACACCCAAAAGTTAATCTTTGCAAGTTTGGAGTTTACGGTAAGCCATCGGCCCCATTAAGATTTTATACAGATTTGCTACAAGGATCCGGCTTTGCACTGAATGCTCAATCCGTCTGGCAGGCGGCCCCTAATTTGGGTAAAGAGTATTTATACGAGCCTTACGACTTGGCAACGCTTCCTACCCCGGAAGCTCCCAAGGGTGGGCAATCGCTCGTAGGCTACGAATTGATGGTAGCAGGTGATTGTGCCCTGCCTTTTTTACGGCCAGAAAGTGGTATTCATCTTTGGAAGAAAAAAGAAGGTGATACTGAAATAACAATCGTAAAAGCCCTTGATCGTAAAGAAGAAACACCAGCGGGCTTAGTTCGTACTCTATTTCAAAAAGAAGAAGCTCCCCGCCGCATAGTCCACAACCAAATGGTCAAGGACACCAAGTTTGACCTGAACCGCGAATCTGACTATCAAACGCTTCTGCAATTAGTGGCCCAAAAACTGGATAGAACCCTCCAAAAGAAAATCGATCAAGCCCTACGCTAGAGCGTTGCTGGTAAAGTTTGTCAGGTGAATAACCAATATGATCTCCGCTTATAATAGAATTAAAAATTGGTTTACATTTGAATTGCGCATGAGATAACAAGGTGCTTACTAAGTCGCACCACCCTACCTTACCGATCCCATTGAATAATTCCCAAGACCGAAAACCAAACAGATAATGAACCGTCGAATTGCGCTTATTCTACTAAGTCTAACAGCATCCTATTTTTACTCTTCGGCCCAGGTACGAGTGAATCAACCCGTCGTTCTCACGGGAGAAAGCCTGCAAGGGATTACAGGATTTCCAGCGGATGCCATCGCGGGTTTCCGGTACACTGGAGACCACTGGGAACAAGTACCTGTCCAAATCGATCAACGCGATTACCGATCCGCCTTTGATCTTTATAATGCCAAGAATAACAACCTCCAAACCCACGATTATCTAGTCTACTGTGATCCAAAGACCTACTCAGGAGAGGATTCTGACCCTTTGATTGACGAAAACGACGAGCTGGTTTTTATGAGTCAAGATCTGGGACTTCTCTACGAGGGAGATGACTACCCCGAATACACCCTGTATGATCCCGTAATGTTCGAAGTATATGATCCAACAACTGAAGAGGCTGGATATCTATATCTTTTCTTGCAAACGGGGGCCCTTCCACTTGACGCAGGGCGTCCCTACGTAACCTATGAGTATCAATTATTAACCAATGGACCTTTTAAAAACGCTTACGATATCACTGGTCCAAATCCGGAGGACTCTTATATTACAACATCCTACTACGAGCAACATTTTAGCGATGATTGGATTCGCGACCAAATCGTGATAACTACCGATAATGCGCCTGGGGTAGATATACTAGATTATGATAAACTTCAACTAGCACCGGGCTTATGCTATCGGCATATTGGTACCTTTTCCGAGGGTTCTGGTACCCATATCGCGAGCACTTCTGGTGGAGTTCGGGCCATTCGGTCTATCATGGGAGCCAATAGTGGTGCCCTCATTCAGCGCACTCAATTATTTTACGCTCACAAAGACGAAACCGAAACCATTTGGAGGGTTCATCCCGTGCGAGGTATAACCGAATACTACGATTATACAGAAGACGCCCTTGGGATGGTTTATTATAATGAGCATAATCTACAAGGGGTTATTATTGACGGTCAAGAAGATGAATTGGATACCAGATTTGCTAAATGGAGTCTGCTAAGCGGCACCCCAGGCTCTATCTTAACTTTCACCGATCTGGAAGCAGATTTCCCCTTGACCGGACTTCACAATTATTATCACGATCAGCGTAATTCGAATACCGATCAATGTATTGGTGATCAGCACGCGATGGGAGCGAATGGATTTTTCTTACAGCAACAAATTCCGAATACCGATCCCCGCGATGGTGCCTATAATAGTCTAACAATACGCGCAGAGTCCTACTATTTGCCCCCAGATCAATCACTTGCGGTAATTTTCGAGCATTATTTAGAAGAGGATGAACCCATGATAACAGAAACAGAGGGTACATTCTTGGTGGAAAAAGAAACGGCAGAGTTGTTGGTTTTTCCTAATCCTACCACTGATTACTTGAATATTCAGATCTTTCCAACGGGTCATACACCCATTGCTTTATATGATTTACAAGGAAATCTAATATTAGAACGGACCATTTTCTTTGCTCACTATCTCACTATTCCAGAGCAAGTTCCATCCGGATTGTACGTACTTCGCGCTATTAGTGGTGATGAGGTGCTGAGCCAAAAAATCTACATTCGGCGTTAAGTACTTTATAACCTAAGTAAATGAATATTTTGACCGAGGCGATTTTTGTTCAGATCAAGGCGCGCAAGCTCGTAGCCATAGCTACGAAGGCGAGTACGCAACG
>JBCDIO010000138.1:0-7464 GCA_038748815.1 Bacteroidota bacterium | reverse complement strand
GCTACACCGTACAAGCATCCAGTGGGTCTTTGACCATGCAATTCAGCTCTGATGGTAACGTGGAAAATGAAGGTTTTTATGGCTTCTGGGAATGCTCCTCGCAACCTTGTGAGCCATTAGATCTTATTACAGTAACCAATACCGTTGACCCAACCTCCATTGAGGATGCGATCTCTACCCCTTTAACTTTGGTAGAGGTTGATAACATCGAATGTGCTGATGGGTCCATCGGTACCTTTGATATGGGCGATAACACTAACCTAGGCCTAAATCGAGGGATTGTTCTTTCTTCGGGCTCCGTTACAACACAAGGTTTCAATAACGGGATCGATAACCCAGGAACTGTGTTTGCATCAACCGCTGCGGGTGCACCAGGTGATCCTGATTTAGATTACCTATCTACTCAAAGCGGTGGCCAAACCTCGAACGATGCTTGTGTGCTCGAAGTAGATGTTTTTGTCGCCACCGACGAGCTACGTTTCGAATATGTCTTCGGATCAGAAGAATACCCTGAATTCGTAGGGTCGGGTTTCAACGATATTTTTGCACTTTTGATATCTGGTCCTGGCATTGTGGGTGATCCCAACATTGCTAACCAGGAAAACTTGGCGGTACTGCCTGCACCCGGTACAGGTCCCGTGGAGATTAACAATGTAAATAATCTGGATAATTGGGAATTTTACAGGAATAATGCCGATGGGCCGTCTGTCGTATACGACGGTCTAACATCTGATTATTTAGGGGTCAAGAAAAGCCTTACCGCAGTAGCCCAAGTAGTTCCTTGTACCACGTATCACCTAAAATTTGCTGTTGCCGACCGGGGGGATAGCTCTTTCGACTCCGGAGTATTCATTTCAGAATTGACCGGTGGAATTCCAACGATTGATGTTACGTATAATAATGGAATTGACTACTTAGTCGAGGAATGTACCTTGGTGGAGGATGAAGTCGTAATTGGTCTAGCTACTGAGCAAGACGAACCAGTGACTTATTCTATCAATATTGGTGGTACGGCTACCCCCGCAGTGGATTACACGCTCAATATACCCGCGCAAATTACTTTCCAACCCGGAGAAACCGAGTTTTCCTTCCCTATTTTGGCACTACCAGACGGTATTCCTGAAGGCACCGAAACCATTGAAATATCATTAACCGCGAACTTCGGTTGTGGAGAAGTTATCTTTACCACCCTTGTCATTGAGATTACCGACGAACTAGAAGTAGAAATTAATACTGGTGTGGATACCGCTTTTGTTTGCCAGGGCGGATCGGTTCAGCTTTTCGCCGATGGTGCACAAAACTATTTCTGGGCTCCACCCACCATCTTTAACAATCCTGCTCTAGCCGCTCCGATTGCGACGCCAACTAATAGCCTGGATGTATTTGTAGTGGGTTCCCTCGGCGTATGCCAAGATATTGATACCATTAATTTGCAAATCGTAGATCCAGGGGTAGAAATCTTCCCCTTAACCCCGACTAATATCTGCCTGGGAGATAGCGTAGTGCTTTCTGCTGTCAACAACGTCGGAAATGCCGGCCTTAACTGGACACCACCGATTAATATATCTGACCCCAACGCTCCGGTCGTCGTCGTCTCACCGACGGTAAATACCACCTACACCGTGGGCGTCGAATTAGAAGGATGTGCAGCGGAGGCTAGCATTGATATAAATGTTGATCCTTTTGATTTCCCAATTGTTGCGGAAGATACCACGCTCTGCCAGAACTTCAGTGTCCAACTGGGTACTGATTTCCCGGGATCAACGACCAACTTCGCTTGGACACCAATCGATGGTTTGGATGATCCAACGAGTCCAAATCCATTAGCTACGCCGGATGTTACTACTACGTATATTCTCAATGCTTCTAGTGCTAATGATTACTGTGCACAATCAGACACCGTTACCGTTACTGTTATTCCGGCGGATGTGAATATTATTGAGCCAGAACCAGTGGATACTCTATTTATATGTCTGGGCGAAGAATTAGACTTGACCGCATTGACCACCACCCAGGGCGTTGGCTTCGAGTGGATTTCCGTTGATGGAAACGTCCAAGGATCTACGGATACCTCCTTGGTCATTGCACCAACCGAAACAACCCTGTATACCGCCTCTCTAGTGGTAGGTGCTTGTAATGTACTGGATTCCATTCTGATCCGAGTAGACTCTATACCGGAAACGGCACTTAGTGAGTTGATTCCGGATAAAGAAACGTACTGTGAAGGAGAATTAATCACCATGGTTTTCCCAACGTACGAACCAGCTAACTTCCCAGATATTGAGCATATCTGGACACCAGAGACTGGTTTACAATCTCCCGATACGCTTTGGAATTTGGTTATAACGGCTGTAGAAACTACTACTTATCAACGTATCACCACGAATAACGCTTGTATTGATACCGTCGAAGTAGAAATCTTTGTAGTACCAACCGCTGAGATCTTCCTGGAACCCGAGCAAGCGGATCTTTGCGAAGGAGAATCCATTGAGTTGACACTAGTCACCCCTGATGATCTCGATGAGGTGACCTGGTCTCCCGAAGCGTTCCTAGACTTTGGGGACTGCGACGAAAACTGCTTACAAGCGACCCTTACTCCGGTACTTGATCCTACCACTGTATCGGTTGAAGCAGAATTTGATGGATGCCCAGTATCAGCGAGTGCCACGATTAACGTAACTGAAATACAAGGCCTTCAAGTGTTGGATGCTTCCATTTGTCCTGGAGAGACCGTCGTCTTAAATGACATTGCCAACATAACCCAAGGAGCCAACTTCTCTTGGTCGGTGGATGGTTCAGTCGTAAGTACGGACTTCAGCTTCGCTGTTAGTCCTACAGAAACGACCACGTATGACTTCTTCTTCGAAATTAATGGCTGTACTGTTGAAGAATCCGCTACCGTTACGGTGCTAAATGAAGAGCCATCACTAGGTATTATATCGGATACTACCATATGTGCAGGTGAACTTGCTTTAATTACGGCCATTCCTAGTTCAGCTGCTTCCGAGCTATTCTGGACACCGGGTGATTTACAAGGCCCTAGTCATGAAGTTCAGCCGGCCACTACTACCGTTTATGAAGCTACTGCCGTTATTGGCTGTTTCACGGTAAGTAATTCGATGACGGTTACTGTGATTCCTTCCTTTACATTAGATAGCCTAATTGTGACACCAAGTACTGCCTTTGCAGGAAGTACCATAGTTGCAGAAGCATTTACTACCCCTGCAGAACTAAACAACCCGGTATATGAATGGACCGTCAACGATGCTCAAATCACCGCTGACAACCCGTATTCATTTGTCGCAACACTGAATAATCCTGGTACGGATACGCAAGAAGAACAAACGGTTCAAGTTGTTATCACCGACGAATTTGGCTGCCAAAATTCTGCCTCGGCACCCATTGTTGTTGAAATTGGTACTTACGAGATACCAAATATTTTCTCACCGAATGGTGACAGAGTTAATGATAACTTCAAGATTTTAAAAACGGAAGATATCACTATCCTTGAGTTCAAAGTATACGACCGGTTTGGACAATTAGTTTACGATAATGAGAATGGGGATGAAGGCTGGGATGGCACATTCAACGGTAAACCAATGCCAATGGATGTGTATGCATACTTTGCTCGAATTCTTCTTCCAGACGGGACCGAAGTTGATCCTATAGAGAAAGGGGAAGTAACTCTCCTTCGCTAATCGATTCCGTTTACAATCGTTATTAAAAGGCCACTCCGAAAATTCGGAGTGGCCTTTTTCGTTTGAGCCTTTTCATATTGTTCCTTACCTTACCCCGGCAGTTCCCGCCCATTCAATTCATTCAACGTATTCCTATGAAAAACGTTTGCACGTTGGTCTTGCTCTTGCTATCGATCAACTCAATCTTTGCGCAGGTAAGCCCCATCCGCAACTACATCTTTGGTCATAGCCTGCTGGATCATCGACCGCCTATCAATCCTACCCCCAGCGATGAAACGACCGTTCCGCACTGGATGTATTTACTCGCTCAGGAAGCTGGGTACGATTACTACGCTGGGGGCCAATACGGTTTTCTTCCCCAACACGCCAATGTTCCTCCGAATGCACAATGGGGCTACGATATCGTTCCAGGAGTCTGGGATCAAGACTACGAGTCTTTTGCCGATGCTGATATTAATACCATCTTGATTACCGCCGGGAATTTCATGCAATGGCAAGCTCCCGATGTAGATTACCCCAGTGACCCAGGGCTTTCTCCAGTTTCGGCGACCTTGCAAGTCTTTGATTGGGTGGAAGCTCAAGGCGATGCTCCTCGATACTATATTTACGAAAATTGGCCAGATATGGCTGGCTATCTAGCGAATGATTTTCCTCCTACCACTTCTGAATTTCAAGCGTATTCCGATTACACCAACGGTGCTTTTCATCAATGGTGGATTGATTACCAGGATTTGGTCTTGGCTCAGCGTCCAGACTTGAACGTAAAGATGATTCCCGTTGGCCCTATTATCGACCGAGTCATTCAAGAAACTTGGTCTGGGCAGAATATTCCGTTCCTGCAACTGTACGAAGACGACGCTCCCCACGGAAGGCCCAGCATTTACTTTTTAGCGGCTTTAACGACCTATATGGCTATCCAAGAAGAAAAAGCACCAATAAGCTTCTTAATTCCTAATGTAGTACACCCTGATATACAACAAAATTATAGTGGAATTATCGACCTTATCTGGGATGAATTACTGGCCTTCCATTTTCCCTCGGGAGAAAGTCGAGTTTTCTTTAACCAACCCAATAGCATTTATATACGAGATACCCCCAAGGATTGCTGGGGGCCAAATCCAGGGTTCGGAGAATTACTCTTCTACGGGAATCAGGCCGCGGAGCGCATTCGGATATTCAACCATACAGGACAACTCGTACGGTCCATTCAGAAATTAGAGCCCAAGGGCCTCATCAACTTAGAGGCATTACCTGCAGGGGCTTATTTCTTACAATACCAATCAGCTTTCAGTAAGCAACTCCAATATTTCACCTGGATCAAGCAATAAAAAAAGAGGCTGCCCCAATGCTTGGGACAGCCTCTTCAGTACCTAGAGAAGGTAGTTTAGAATTTCCAGGTGACCCCTAAACTTGGTAATACCGGCAATTGATCAACTCGATCCGTTGTACGGCGATCAATGAAGAAAATATTCGCCCGATTGTAGGCATTTGTTAGGCTGAATAATACTTCTAAAGTGCTGTACTTTGATAGGGTGAAAGTTCTTTTCAAAGAAAGATCTAAGCGATGATAAGGAATTAACCGCCCACCATTACGCTGTTCGGAGAACAAGATACCTAATTCCGGATTGGTCGTTAACGGATCGGTTCCAAGTCCTTCTTCTAAGAAGTTAATGCTAGAGTAGAAACCTTGGGTCTGGGTAAATGGGAATGGAGAACCAAAGTTCCAGCGAGCCCCAGCTTCCCAGGACTTTTCCTTCCCAAAAGTATAGGAAGCTAGCAAGTTAATATTATGCCGACGGTCAAATACCGTAGGATATACCTGCTCACCGTCGTCCCGTCGTACGTATCCTAGCGAGTACGTAGACCAGAAGTAAAAGTTTTGCTTTTCGTAGCGGAAGGAAATATCCAGGCCATAAGCAGCACCGGTTTCGGTCGCAAAATCAGGGTCTTCCGGAGAAAGTTTGTTTCGATTTAGGTTAATTAATTGCGTAAAACCTTTGTAGTACCCTTCCACGTTCATCTCGAGGTTAGAAGAAAGGTCTGCTTCGAAACCACCCACCACGTGAAATGAACGCTGTAAGCGGTTAGCTGCCTCAGTGATTCCATCCGGCTCGAAGATGGTTTCCTCCGGCCCTGTTAGAAACCCGACAAAAAGGTTAATGATATCCTGTTCGTTTACACTAGAAAGGATATTCTGTGAGTATATACCACTTGCAAATTTGATTCGTAGGTTATCGGATGCTTTCAGCTTTGCGCCGAACCGGGGTTCAAAGGAAGTGAAGCCCTGGGAAGCATAAAGCTGTACCCGCATGCTTGGTTCGAAGATCCAAGGCCCTACCTTCTGGCGGTAGGTAAAGAAACCTCCAAGTTCCGTAGTGAAGTCCTGCTGTTGAATGGTTACTCCTAAGAAATTCCGGAATTCGAAGTTGGTATTTAAACCAGTAAAGCGAAAACCATAATTTACCTCGCTATTCGCACCGAAATAGGTAAATTTTAACTGAGCAGCCGTACTACCAATCGAAGATTCCCGAGGGTTGTCATCCGTTTCGATCAGGTTAATTCCGTATTCTGAGTACGCAAGTGTACCATTAATGATCAGATTACTAGATGGAGGAATAACGGTAAAGCTCGCTCCAGCTCCCCCGGATTGCCACCCCAGATCTGCAATCGAATAGTTTACCCGATCCCGGAAGTTAAAACCGAAGATGTTCAACTTACTCCCGTTCCCAGAAACCATTGAGATTTTCCCGTATAGATCGGTAAAGTTGAAAGGCAGACCGCTAACGGCCGTATCAATCGCAGACTGTGCATAGTTGTATAGTACTTGAGAAGTCTCACTAATGTAGGAATGCTTACCAGTAACTAGATAGGAAATACTTCCTCCTCCCTGTTCACTTAAAGGCTTGATGGGCCCTTCTAAAAGTACCTTTGCCAAGAAAGGACTGGCAGAAACGTTCCCACTCAAACGTTTCTTGTTTCCCTCGCGGGTTTTAATGTCAACTACCGCAGAGATACGCCCACCGTATTCAGCATTGAAACCGCCCGTTAAAACGTCTACTGAACGGATCGTCTCTGTTTCAAAAACGGAAAAGAAACCAATAGAATGGAAAGGATTGTAGATTTCCATCCCATCGAGCAGAATTAAATTCTGAATGGGTGCTCCACCCCGTATATACAGTTGTCCCCCTTGATCACCCGTAGCAATGATACCTGGTATAACCGGCAGGTACTGAGCGATGTCTGGATCCCCTCCAGTGGATGGCAATGATTTAATTTGCTTTGGTGTCAAAGTAATGGAAGAGACTTTAACCTCCGATTTAGCCTTTTCCTTCCGAGCGGATACGTCCACTACACCCAACTGCACCGCAGATTCTTCCATATACAGCTGCTTGTATACAATGGAGTTCTCGCGTACGGTGATGTCTACCGCAACACTGTCTAAACCTACGTAAGTGGCAACCAGGGTGTACTTCCCTTCTGGAATTCCAGTTATGGAAAAGAATCCATCGAGGTCGGTATTGGTACCAATATCGGTATTAAGCAGACGGACCGTCCCGTAAATAACGGGGTCTCCGGAGGCTTTTTCAAAGACGTTTCCTCGGATACTTCCTTCCTGGGCCAAGGCTTGGCCCATCGCCACGAATAGAAGGGCAAATAGTAAAATACGTTTCATAAGCTTTATTTATAGGTCCTTATTTGGACCGCGCAAATATAACTGGATTCGAGAGAAGGCTACCTACCCCACCCGTCGTTTTTTGTCTAAAGG
>JBCDIO010000137.1:0-7476 GCA_038748815.1 Bacteroidota bacterium | reverse complement strand
TTGTTCCGGTAGAGGAAATCTATGATTTAACATCTTGGATTCAGGTGAATTATATTTCCCTGCAAAAATTGCTAAGAGATCACTCTTTCCATGGCATCCTCAATATTTATGATGCTTGGGGATTACGCGTAGCGAGTCTAGAGCCCCATGGAGGTAACTATGACTTGGATTTTCTGTCTCTATCAAATGGTCAATATTTCCTTGAGGTCATGGATTTTCCAGCTCCCAACCATCGGATGATGGACGATGACCAACGCCTGAATTTTTAGATTCATTTACCGATATAAAAGAATAAAGTTTACAGTAGCTGCAATAGCTTTTTGGTGCCCGGTGGTTGTCCCAACCGCCGGGCAAACTATTTCTAAAGCCAAGGGTTTAACACCAAAACGCATGGACCAAAAAGTAGCTCGTCGGCGTAAAATCTTCCGTCTTTTCTGGGAATACTTCCAAATCGCGCTGGGTATCGTACTAGCTAGTATTGGCCTAAAAGCCTTTTTGTTACCCAATGGTTTCCTGGATGGCGGAATTACCGGCGTAGCACTGTTGATTATCAGCCAAATCCCGGTCAACTTTTCGCTGCTCTTGGTCCTCCTCAGTTTACCCTTCCTCATTCTAGCTTATCGGGCGGTGAGCCGCCGGGTAGCTTTAAAGTCAATCTTCAGTATCGTTGGACTGGCCTTTTTTATCCAGTTTGAGACCTTCGATGTCATCACTAACGATAAATTGCTGATCGCCATCTTTGGGGGGCTTTTCGTTGGTTTAGGGATCGGCTTGGCCATTCGTAATGGTGCCGTGTTAGATGGTTCGGAGATTATAGGCATCTGGCTACACGAACAGTTTGGTATCCCGATTGGGCGGATCATACTCGGCTTCAATGTGATCTTATTCAGCATCACCGCCCTTTTACTTTCGGTCGAAATAGCCATGTATTCCATTCTGACCTACCTGATTACCGCCCGGGTAACTGATTTGATCATCGAAGGCTTCGAAGACTATATCGGCATTATGATTGTCTCCCCGCAGTACGAGACTATTCGCGATGCCATTCTCACCGAATTAGGCGCAGGGCTAACGCTTTACCACGGCGAACAAGGCTATGGAAGTCAGGGGAATCGGAAGGATTTTATGATCATCCACTCGATTATCAACCGAATTGATATTCGGAGAATGCATCGTATCATTAACACGATTGATCCCGAAGCTTTTGTGGTTGAATTTGATGTTAATCAGGTGCAAGGTGGGGTGCTACGACGCTATTTAGACCGCAAGCCCGATAAGAAATTAGCTCCCGAGGTGCTCCAAAAAGCCCCTTTACCAATAGTTTGACGCAGCTCCGAAGGACCATACGGAGGATTTTGGCTAAGTTTAACCAGCTCTATAGTCAAACGAATCCTACTAAGTATGAAGGCTCACTCCGGGATGAACTGGTGTTTTCTGGTCTTGTTGTGGCTAAGTCCATGGATCTTATCCGCTCAAACCATCAATGATATTGTCGATGCACAAATTATCGACACT
Source organism: Bacteroidota bacterium (assembly GCA_038748815.1). Lineage (GTDB taxonomy): Bacteria > Bacteroidota > Bacteroidia > Chitinophagales > Saprospiraceae > JBCDIO01. The sequence continues at coordinate 5,961 of JBCDIO010000137.1, read as the reverse complement.
CTTTTCTACAATGGTCCGAAGGATAATCGCATCAACTGGGCGATCCAAAATAAAGGGGATAATAATCCCAATCAGGAATTCACCTCCAGTGAACAGCTTTTGCAGGCCCTGCAAGATGATTTACTCCTGGCTTTTACGCTGGGCGATCCAGCGGCGCAAATTCCCTACGCCCAGTATCAATCGTTCTTCAACCTCTATTCGTTCTACTGGCCCGACGCTCCGAGTAACGATGAAGGCTGGAATTTCGTGACCCTCAAGGGAATCCGGGATACCATCTTTCTGCCCTGGGCCGATGATGAACACGGTTGGGCTACGCTATTTGCCACCACTCGCTTTGGTGGTGGGGGAGGAGCTGGCGTAGATCGCCTCAATCGGGTCGGCGATGGATCGATGTTTGGGACCGGTTTTGAGACGCTGCTCCATGAGTTTGGGCATACCATGCCGGGACTTTGGGATGAATACACCGCCGGCGAAGAAAATTGTGGGGAATCCGCTAATATCACTGCGGCTACTAAATGGGAAGATATCCCCTGGCGCAACTGGGTAGATCCCTTACTACCGGTGCCTACTCCCTATACGGGAGCATTCCTGGACGAGGTCGGTGCTTTCGAAGGTGGAGCCTATTCTTTTTTTGGCTGCCAACGCCCTACGGCCCGGGGTTGTTATATGGGAGCTGGGGGCTTCGGCGAAGGTTATGGCCTGACCCTCTGTTCTCCCTGTGTGCAGCGGGTAATTTGCTTCCTATATCAGTATGTGGATGTGATTGAGAATCCCTTCCCCAGTAATGAGGACATAACGGTCAGTGGTGCCGAAACCATTACGTTCTCCGCGGATATTGTCCACCCCACGCCCAACACCCAAACCTGGGAATGGATCTTAAACGGTGAGGTGATCGCCACGGGAGTAGAGGAGGTCACGGTAACCTTTGGCGAGTGCGCTGATTATGAATTGGTGCTAGCGGTAAATGATACTACCGAGTGGGTGCGCTTTGACGAAAAATTTGCGGAAACCTATCCGAAGCCCTACGAAGAACAACGATGGATCATCCACCAATCGGATGTTAGTAGTTATGACCTAGCAACTACGGCCGAGGTGATTCCCGCTGATTGTTCGGGTACCGCCAATGGGCAGATTGACTTTTTGACTACGGGAGGGCAGGCGCCATTTTCTTTCATTTGGGAGAATGCGGATCTGGGGAATCCCGCTACAGACTTGGCAGCTGGCGAATATACCATCCAAGTAGTCGATGCAAATGGTTGTAATACCGAGGTTGAATTAGCTGTTCCGCAGACGCCCATTCTGGCACCACGTATTTGTTCAGAATGGGTGGATGAGCAATGGAACCTAAGCGTGGTGGATGATCATTATGAGAATACGGATCTGAGCTTTCAATGGTCCACCGGTACCCAAAGTGCCACCTTAAGTGACGTAGAAAGTGGGACTTATGGGGTTACGGTGACCACAGCTGATGGTTGTACGGTAGAACGCACCGCCACGGTAGTCTTTGATCAACCGGGCTTGGAGACCAGTGGCGAAGTACATCCTTCGAGTTTGACCGAAAGTACCGGGCGCATCTATCTGACTCCCAGTGGGGGCAATCCCGAATATGATATTTCCTGGCGCGAGAAGTATAATAAGTCGCTTACCGAAGCCAATAACCCCGTTATTCTGACTGGTGGAGATTTTGGGCAGTTTGCCATTGAGTCGTTCTGCCTCGAAGACCTGGGGAATAGTGGTGGAGCTTGTACGGAGAATGAGCTCACCTTTAAACTGATCATCGACGATTTTGGTAATGAAACCAATTGGGAACTGGCCGATGCAGACGATAATATCCTGTTCAGTGGTGGTCCTTATCCCAATAATTTTGAAGAGGTCATTGACCTGTGTTTACCGAACGGATGCTACGAATTCCGTATCTACGATGACTTCGGAGATGGTATCTGTTGCCAGTATGGATACGGAGGCTATTTCTTCCTAAATGAAAATTCTGAGGTGGCGGGAGCAAGTGCTTTCGAGGAGCCCTTTATTCCCCAGAATGCCTTTGATGGAAGCCCTAGCTCTAAGTGGCGGGTGGCGGGCTCGAGCGATGAATTTTTGACCTTCCAAATGGCCAGCCCGGGGGTAGTGAAGATGTATGCCTTGACCTCCTCGGACAACGAACCGGAATCCGATCCGAGTTCTTGGAGAATGGAGGGCTCTCTGAATGGGACCGACTGGACGATATTAGATGAACGGCTTGGAGAGGCCTTTGAAACCCGATTGCAACGACGCATTTTTCAGATGCCCAACGAAGCGGCTTACGACTACTATCGATTATACGTTGAAGAGAATAACGGTGGGGCTAATATCCAACTACAAGAATTGGAGCTGGTTGGTTGGTTCGACGCGGAGCCATGGATAGAATTACCCCAGGCCCAGAGTTTGGAAGATCGAATTTTTCTGAATCCCGGCATCTACGAATACCGGGTAAAAGACGAGAGTTTGTTAGCCAGGGTCGATTCCTTGTACGTAGGCTACGGCTCTACTTTTTTAGCCTCCGGTTTAGAAGTGGTGCAAGTCGACAACTGTCGAGTAGGTATTGCAAACCCGAACTCAAACTACGAGTATCTCTGGTTGGCTGATGAGGACGGACAATTCCTACTGGGTACAGGCTCTACTTTTCAACCTCCGGCCACCGGTAATTTCTTTGTGCAGGCGATGCGGCTCAGCGACCAATCCTTAAGCGATAATACTCGGGGCTTTGCAGTGGACGTAGTAGAAGCTCCGATTGTTGAAAATACAGGCGATGCCCTACAGATTATGAATCCAGAACCGGATTGGACCTACCGTTGGTACGCCTCGGAAGACTGTGATCAGTTGCTGGCGGAGGGAACGGTATTTGTTCCTACAGAGAATGGAACGTACTACGCCGCGGCCTGGAGGGAGTTGGCGTATCCGGATCCCATTGATCCGGAATCAATGAATAGTTTAGTCGTCAGAATGGATGCCGCCGACCTAGATGCGGATGGAGAAATCGATGATCCGCTGCCCTCCAGTTCGATTTACGGTTGGCAATTCTCCAATGGAAATGAATGGTACGAGGGCGCTTGGTTCGCACTGCGTTCCAATTATCAGAATGGGCTACCCGTTGCCGATTTTGCCACGATGTGGTTTCAGTGGATCGACCAGGTGGAAGGACCTTATCGAACGATGCTGATGGCCTACGAAGAAAATCCTTTGACGTTTCCGGAAGCGGCTCCTTTTGAAGCCATGCGTCCGCATTTTCCGAAGCATACCGATGCCAGCCAGATCTATGGAGAAACGGCTTCCAACGCCACAGTTAATGGTACTACATATTTCAATGGGGAGGTAGTGGATCCGTTTAATACGCCGACGGAGTACGATCAGTTCCAAATCCTGGGTACGGTCCTTGCCAGCCAGGCCAATCAGTTTATTGATGCCACCGATGTGTACTGGGAAGGTAAAATTGGAGAATTGATGTTTTTCTCCGAGCCGTTGGATGAGCCGACCATGTTGGGACTTTCGGAGCATTTGCGTAGAAAGTGGTTTGGCAACATCGAATTGGAAAGCCCTAAAGTACCTATCCTTTGGGAAAAGGAAACCTCCGTTGCGGAGACACCCTATGATGAAGTGGTACTTTTCCCGAATCCTACTCAGGGGGGACTTTCGATACAGGGGCTAAGCGGGGAGCATCGCCTACAGGTGATTGATCCATTGGGCAAAGTGTACGTGGATCGCCGAATTCGCGGAAACCAGACGTTGGAACTCGAGGATTGGCCCGCGGGAATGTATTATCTTTTGCTCGAAGCAGCTGATGGAGCCCATCAGTACATTCAACCGATTTTCAAACAGTAATAAAGTCTTTACGATGTTACGGGTTCGATGGTTTATGCTCGCTTTTTTGTGTACGGGTACTTTCTTGTTTGGCCAAGGGGAGGGTCTTCTGATTCGCAATGGGTCCCTCGTTAACTTAGAAAAGGGGAAACTCGAACAGCGAGACGTACTCATCCACGAAGGAAAGATTGTAGAGATTGGTCGTAATATAAAAGTAAACGGTTTCCAGGAACTGAACGCAGAAGGATTATATCTGATGCCCGGCTTGGTTGATGCTCACATACATTTTTTTCAATCGGGCGGCTTGTATACCCGTCCGGATGCGCTCGATCTCCGCTCGGTCGTACCCTACGAGCAAGAGCAGGCCGAAAATCTAGATCGCGTTCCGGACTTTCTGGATCGCTATTTAAAAGCGGGTATTACCACGGTGATTGACGTTGGAGGCCCAATGTCAAGTTACGCGCTTCGAGATCAATACCATAATGGCTGGTCGGCTCCGAATATCTTTATCACTGGGCCTTTAGTTTCTACCTATCAGCCCGAAGCTTTTAATCTACCCGATGCACCCATTGTTAAGGTTGCCTCCACGGAAGAAGCAAGGGCTCTGGTGCGTAAGCAACTGCCTTATCAACCCGATTTAATCAAGATCTGGTATATCGTTTTGCCGGGACAGACGGCTAAGGATAATTTAGAGATCGTGCAGGCGACCATTGAGGAAGCCCATCAGCATAAACTCCCCGTTGCGGTGCACGCTACCCAATTACGGACGGCTAAGTTAGCGGTGCAGGCTGGGGCTGATATTTTGGTGCACAGTGTGGACGAATCCATTGATCAAGAATTTATTGATTCTTTGGTCAGTAAGCAAATACCCTTGGTTCCTACCCTAACCGTAGAACGGCATTACATTGAAACTTTTCTACAGCAAAAGAAATACTCTGCTCAAGATTTTGCTTTGGCTAACCCCTACACGCTGGGCTCTTTAATGGATACTTGGCATTTGGAGAATGAAGGATTGGATCGGATGCGAGAGGTAGCATCGATGCTAGAAGAACGTCTAGAAAAGTCAAATGATATTCGAGCTTCAAATTTGCGAAAGCTTTATGATGCGGGTGCAATTATTGCAACTGGAACGGATGCTGGTAATATTGGTACTCAACACGCTTCGTCTTATTTGGAGGAAATGTTAGTCATGCAAGAAGCGGGGATGAGCAAGCTAGACGTGCTGAGATCCAGTACTATAAATGGGGCCAAAGTACTTGGGCATTACCCGGTATTGGGGACTATTCAGGAGGGGAGTATGGCAGATATGATCTTGCTTTCTGGTAATCCTTTAGATAGCCTACATCTCTTAGCAAAGCCCAAATATGTCATCAAAGGTGGGGCTTTATACGATACGGACAGTTTGGCGGTACCAAGTCCGGCAGATCTGGCTCAGCAACAGCTAAATGCTTATAATGCAGGTGATATTGAGGCCTTTTTGGCTCCTTATGCAGAAGAGGTCGAGATTTATTGGTTTCCGGATATTCTGCTAACCAAAGGCAAGGAGAATATGCGACCCAATTACGCGAGCATGTTTGCAGAAATACCCGATCTACACTGTGAATTAAAGAGTCGTTTGGTACAAGGGGATACGGTGATTGATCAAGAATTGATCACTGGCTTACCGAACGGTCGAACATCTGAGGCGATAGCGATCTACAAGATCGAAAATGGTAAGATAGCAAAGGTCTATTTCATCCAGTAAATTAGATGAAATAGAACTCTAGTAGGGGTTATTTATCTCGTATTAGGCCGATGGCAAAAACCAGAACTACGGAGCCGATGATCCCAGTGGCTAAGGTGTTTATAATGCCGGTGCCAATCGAGAAATTGAAGGTACTCGCTAACCAGTTTCCTACAAAACTGCCAAGGATTCCGACAATGATATACCTAAAACGAAATGGTTTGAGTCGTTCCCACTCGCCCCTGCACTCGTCCACTTCGTTACACCCCGAGCACTCGGGGTGCCGAAACTTAGGCTACCAGAGCCTGCCTACCCGCTTCGCGGTTCACTCACTCAAACCACCTGGTGGTTTGTCCTGCGGAAACGTTCCTTCATGTCTTGTTGACAAGCGCATGTGCTTCGCG
>JBCDIO010000136.1:0-7482 GCA_038748815.1 Bacteroidota bacterium | reverse complement strand
GCCAATCCGGCTTTCTCGTATTACGACAACGCCGGTTTTAGTACCGCCAATCCCGAAATGGATGAAGACACTCAGTCGGAAGTTCGAATTGGTGCCGCCGCTTTCTTGCATTTGCTAACGGGAGCCGATTCATACAAAAACTACTTCGCGAATAATTATCAATCGGTCCGGCCATACACCTGGGGATTTTGGTTTGCCTTTGGAGGTCCTATTCAGGATATTATGCTTTTCTACACCAATACCGATAGCCCAGCAGCCAATATACGGCAGGATATCCGAGATAATTTCTGGCAATCGGCTACAGTTGGAAATCAGGAGTTGCTGCCTGCCTATCAGAATCAAGCAGATGCCTACCGGGCATTTCTAAAAGAATCAGATCATGTCTGGGGAAGTAACCAAGCCAAAGCAATTCAGGGAAATCTGCTTTGGAACCTTCGACAATACGAACTCAACCCAAGCGCCGATCCAGAATACCGCGCCGCCGCCGCTGGCTACGTACATTATTTCCACGGAGCTAATCCGATGGGCCTCGTCTACCTAAGTAATATGAGTGCCTACGGTGCCGAATCTTCCCTTCAGCAAATTTACCACGGATGGTTCTACGATGGATCGGCTTTTGATGATGCAGCTACCGGTGTGGGTCCAGCCCCCGGCTTCTTAAGTGGAGGGTGTAATATATACTACCAGCCCGATCCGGCTTATGCTGGTCCTCCCTTGTCGCCCCCAATGAATCAGCCGACCCAAAAATCGTATAAGGATTGGAATACCAGTTGGCCAGAAAATAGTTGGGAGATCACCGAACCAGCGATCTACTACCAAGCGGCTTACATTCGTTTACTTTCCAAGTTTACGGAGCCAGAAAGCACCATTAATGCGGTTAAGAATAGTCCTCAATCCTTACCCATTATCATTTATCCTAACCCGAGTAGCGATTTATTCCAGGTGGAAATACCGGATGGAACCAAGATTCACGGCCTGCAACTATTTTCTGCGCAAGGAGTATCCATCAATGTCCCGATTCAAAAGCTTGGTGAACATCGTTGGGCGATTGATCTGGGAGATCAAGCCCCCGGTATGTATTGGTTACTTGATGCTAGCGGTTCCATTCAGGGCAAACTAGTTCGCCTCGATTAATAGCCATAATTAGAATGTACACAGGGATGATAAAAGTCATCTCAGGGTACTGAATTGGTCAATTCGCAAGTGCTTCCAATGGTCTACATTGGAAGCACTTGCCTATTTATTGACCAAACCAAAAAGATGAAAAACATTCTCTTCCCCACAGACTTTTCCGAGGCGGCCAACAATGCCTTCGTTTATGCGCTGCAACTAGCTGATCAGTTTGAAGCCACCATCACTACTCTACACGTATACGAACTACCTAAAGTGCGAGGTGCAGCCATGCCAAATACGCTGAAAGAAATTTACGATTCGATCGATATTGAAGAATTTGACAACTACCGCGACTCCATACCGGTATTGCGAGAGATTGCCGAAGCACAAAAACTCGACCAAGTCCAGATTCAACACACCTTGAAAGAGGGGCCTACCGTAAAAACTATCCTTCATGCTGCCGAGGAGATGGAGGCCGATTTGATTGTAATGGGAACTACCGGAGCGGGGGCATTAAAAGCCGTGTTTATTGGTAGCGTAGCCGGAGAAATCCTGGAGAATGCAAATATTCCCGTTCTGGCCGTACCTAAAGCGGCCAAGTACGATGGCAAAATTGACCAGATTGCGATTACTACGGAGTTTACCGACGAAGAGCGAAAAGCATTAGATCGCACGCTGGAGTTTGCCGAATACTTCGGTGCCCAAGTTCACCTGGTGAATGTCGATACAGCTCACACCCACCTGTATACTAGGCGAATGGAAAAACTGAAGGCCGCATATCCAACCGAAAAGCGATTGACCTGCCACGTGCTCAAGGGCACGGAGTTGTTCGGGCCCTTGAATGCCTTTTTACACGAAAACCGGGTAGATATTCTGGCTATGCTCACGCATAAAAGGACCTTCCTCCAGGAATTATTCAATTTCTCTCATGCCAAATCGATGTCCTACCAGTCAAATACACCTATTCTTTCCATTCAAGCACATACTTTACCATAGCTAAATGGAGTATAATCTGAATAGAGGTTTTCAAAAAAGTCTGAAAACCTCTATTTTTTCTAGAAAATATCCTGGGGGTAAGGTAAGAATAAAGCCCTATACTGAGTACTTTGTAACCCAAATCCTAAACATTTTGACAGGTTCTTTTTGCCCAGCTCATCGTTACGTACTCGCCTTCGTAGCTATGGCTACGAGCCTGCGCGCCTTGATCTGAACAAAACCTCCTCGGTCAAAATATTCATTTACTTAGTTCACAAAGTACTTGGCCTGACAAAAAGTAACCAAATCTGCTTTGTATAAAATCTCAAATACTAAAATTCTAAATAATCTAAACAAAAAGGAAAGCTCGGTTATTTGTTATTTTAATGTTAACTTTATGTTACCAGAGCGTAAGCTATAATTGGTCGCGTTGGTAGCACTCAATAGGCCCAATTAATAAACAATAACTTACAAAGAGAGATAAACGCATTATGAAGAAAAAAGTGCTCATTGTGTGCACTGGCAATGCCTGTCGAAGCCAAATGGCGGAAGGGTATATCAAGCATTTTGCAAACGAGTTTACGGAAGTCGTAAGTGCTGGAATAAATCCACATGGATTGCATCCGTTAGCGGTTCAGGTTATGGCCGAAGATGGACTTGATATTGCCGATCAGTTTTCCAAAAATGTAAATCAGATTCCAGCGGAAGATTACGATTTCGCGATTTCTGTTTGCTTGGAGGCCAAGCGCGATGCTTCTTTCCGAAATGTCAATGCCAAACAAAAGATTCACATTGAGTTCAAAGATCCAGCCGCCATCGAAGGAGATATGGAAACCAGGCTAGAAGGATTTAGAGAGGTGCGGGAACAAATCAAGAAATACGTTCTTCGATTCATCGGCCGGGAGATTATTCCGCAGCAGCAAAAACAAATTAGCAAGTAGCTATTATCCACATACAGAAAAGGGTGCTCCGTAAATGGAGCAGCCTTTTTTGGGTCCGGTAAAAACGCTAGGGTCCTATAAAAGTCCCGAATGCTACTGTAAGCATCCGGGACTTTATCATATAAAATGATACTCACTCACCGACCTACTCTACCGAGAGCGAGCGTACCAGTTGAGCATTTCCGTTCATCAAACGTACCTGATAAACACCGCTGGCCATATTCGCCGTCTCCATGCTATACTGCAATGTACCTCCAAGGATATTCAATTCCGTACGGTAAACCACCTGTCCAAGTACATCCACCACTTCTAGGTTATAGCGTCCAGCTTCCATATTTTCCAATACGAGTTGTGTTTGCTCGTTCGCTGGATTTGGTTGCAAATCCGCTTGAACGTTGGCAAAAATCTCATCCGTATTGCCGCAAACCGTTACTTCTACGTTAACCTCATCGCTCCCTTCGCATCCATCAATATTGGTTACTACTACCGAGTAAGTACCCGTTTCTGTCACGTCTAAAGTAGAACCAGTAGAATTGTCATTCCAAAGGTAAGAGCTACCTGAACCGGCATCCAAGACATACGGTAGATCTTCTACACAGACGATGGTATCAACGCCTAAGTCAACCACTGGAATCCCATTGAACACCACTTCGATGGTATCGGAAGCCACACAGCCTGATTCTGAAACGACATCCACGAAGTAGGTATCGCCGATGGTAACATCAATCGAAGCCGTTTCGGCCCCAGTACTCCAAGTGAAGGTCTCATAGTTACCTTCTACCGTTAGTGATACTGTTTCTCCTTCACAAGCTTCTATATCAACCCCGAGGTCAACGGGACAATTAAGGTCCATTTCGAAAATGGAAACAGTGGCCGAAACCTCGTTGGCAACGACCAATAGGTGCTTACCATTCGGGCTCTCACTGGCAGCAATGTGCTTGATATCCTCCGGTCCAAGATCACCACCTTCGGTATTGACATCACGCGTGTTGATATACTGCACGAATTCTGGTGCCAAAGGATCATTAAGATCGTAAGAGACTAAGCCACCGGTCCGTTCCAAACCTACGAAACCAAATAATTGACCATCTACTTCGGCTACCACAATAGCTTCTGGCTCTGGCCCTTTATCGTCCGAACGAGCTTTCAACTCGTTCTCATCGTTGTCTGAGTTAAATAGGGCTCCGTAAACCGGATCAGCTGCGGTAACCCGCTCTAGCTCATCTCCACTATCCCACAAAAGCACACCGGTGGCAGCATCCCATACAGTAATCGAACGAGCCCCATAGGTATAGATCTGATCGTAATCACCGTCACCGTCGATGTCTCCATCGACCAAGGTGGTTTTCATCCGTCCTAGTAAGTTGTCATTCTTCAACTCTTCGGCAAATGGAAAAACGGTTGGATCAAGTGGATATTCATCATCTTTTACCCGAACTTCTTCCGAGTACCCATCGTAATCCCGCGCGTCCCCTTCGTTGGCAGAGATCAAGTAAGCTTGACCATCCACTTCAAAGTAGTCAACGGCATCCGGTTGGTACATACCAACAATGGGCCAGTTGGCGAAGAAAATACCCGGAGCTTCGTTGGATACATCAATGGTATTCGGTTCTAAAGACCAGTCTTTCACACCGAGCGGGATAATCGCCGCTACCGTACCAGAAGCAATATCGATCACCGCCGCAGCATTATTCTCCTGAAGAATGGCATACGCCAGGGTCCCATCATTACTTACTACGATATATTCTGGTTCTAAATCCTGTGCTACGGTTGCATTGGGTCCGTAAATCCGAACCCCGGCATCCTGTAGATCCATAATCTGGGCATTGAAGGACTCGAAGCTTACATTCGTAACATCAGCATTTGTGATATTGGCAACACCTGAGGTAAGATCAATGATCGAAACAGAACCTTCTGGATCAATTACATAATCATCATCTGGTTCTCCTTCGTTCGCCGTAATTACTCGGTCTCCCAGCGGGGTAAAGGTCACCATATCTGGAAGTACACCAACATCAACCTGATTAATTAGGTTACCGTCGGTATCGAAGAAAACGACCCGACCCGGCAAATCAATCGCTGGGCCAGCCACCGCTACGGCGAGCGTTCCATCAAAGACATCCAAGGATTGAAGTCCGTCGCCAAAACCAGCAACGTCAATCACACTAATTTCCACTGGGTTGGTTGGATCGGAGAAGTCAACGATTTCAACTTCTTCTTTCTCAGAATTCACGACAAATAGGCGTTGGGTGCCTTGGTCATAGGCTAGGATCTCCGCAGAACCACCGTCACCATCTACCAGATAGCTAGTCACATAGTTCAACTTAACATAGGCTTCCGGATTAGGTGCAGGCGCCATTTTATCATCATCCTGGATCAGCACCACGACTTGTTCTTCGTTGGCCGGAGCCACATTACCATCGGCACTAATGTCCAGGATAATGTATTTTCCTCCGGTTTCATCGCTATTATTTAAGATGTCGATTTCAATATTTAATGGATCGGTAGATCCAGCCGGAATGATTATTGGATTACTTACGAAAACAAAGTCTACTCCTTCTACTGCGGTGGAAGCAGGATTTACGGAGGCCTCAAAGATTCCAGTGATCCCTCCAGCGGCCTCAACAATGACTTCTACCTGAGCGGTACCGACTGATTCTGCCACGGCGACTGCTTCCTCCGCAAATCCAGCCGTTGGCCCCGTTAGTACTTCAAAGGAAGCGATGGTACCACTTTCTTCGTGTGCCACCACCACTAAACCATTTCCAGTAGGGCTATCGGCCGCGTCGATGTAGATAATTCCTTCTGGAGCTAAGTCTCCACCTTCTTCATCTACCGAACGGGTATTGATGTATTGGATAAATTCGGGCGCGGTTGGGTTAGAAAGATTGTACGCTAAAACACCACCGATCCGCTCTAGAGCAACGAAGGCAATTGGCAGACCATTGATTTCGGCCACTACAACACCTTCCGGCTCCGGGCCTTTATCATCCGAGCGGTTCTTAAAGGTATTGTTAGAATTACTGGCATTGAATAAGGCCCCGTACACGGGGTCATTGGCAGTGATCTGCTCGAAATCGTCCCCGCTATCCCAAACCAACTCTCCGGTAGTTGCATTCCAGATCGTCATGGACCGAGCCCCGTAGTTGTATATCTCATCGATGTCACCATCGCCGTCGGTATCGCCAGTAGCCAGGGTTACGTTCAAACGACCTAGTAAGTCATCGTGTTTGATGTATTCGGCAAAGGGGAAGGCATCTGGGTCCAACACGAAGTCAGTATCGCCCAGGCGGGTTTCTTCAGAATAGCCATCGTAGTCCCGCGCATCACCTTCGTTTACGGTAATTAAGTAGTTTTCCCCTCCGGTAGAGAAGAAATCGATCGCATCCGGTTGGTACATACCGTTAATATCCCAAGCAGCCGAGAAGATACCAGGGGCGGTGTTGGAGGCATCCAACTGATTAGCTAGTAAAGAATGATCTTTGAATCCTAGCGGTAGTACCGCCGCCAACATATTATTCTCAATATCGATTACACCAACTGCGTTATTTTCTTGCAGGGTAACGTACCCAGTGGTTCCATCTTCAGAAATAGCAATAAATTCTGGCTCCAGGTCCTGACCCACGGTTGCTCCGGGTCCAAAGATCCGGACACCGGCAGCTTCCAACGCCGCTTGGTCTCCGTCGAACACAGAGAATTCTAAAGTGGTGACATCAGCATTGGTTAAGTTAGGTACTCCTGCACTTAGATCAATGATACTCACTGAACCTACCGGGTCTACATCGTAATCGTCATCGGGTTCTCCTTCGTTGGCGGTCAGAATCTTTGTACCATCGGGGGTAAAGGTTACCATATCGGGTAGGTTACCTACTTCCACTTCATTGATGAAGTTACCCAGCACATCGAAGAATAGGACCCGGCCATTTTCTTCCACATCTTCACCTGGCACGGCTACGGCTACGGTTCCAGCGTTGAAGGCTGCCGACGTAATATCTTCTGCGTCGAAATCAGCCATAGCAATCGAAGCGAACATAAAGGGTAAGCTCGGATCGGAGTAATCCACAATTTCCAGGGCGATGGTTTCGCTATTCGTTACAAACAAGCGATTCGTAACTGGATCGTGTGCCAATATCTCAGCAAGACCATCTTCGCCACCCACTTTATAAGAACTCAGGAAGTTCATCGCAACATCGGGTGCATCCTGTGCTTGTGGGATCACCGCATCATTATCTACAATCAACACATTGTGCCGGGTAATTGACCCTAGATTCGCATCGGTAACATCAGTGATTTCGAGAATGAGGTAGCGTCCTCCGTCTTCCAGTGCATCATCCACGACTGGCACCTCGATCGTTATATTTTCCGTCGTATTTGCAGGAATATTGTAGACAATTACGTAGGTATTGTCTACAATATTCCTGCACATACGACGGAAAATATAACGATCGAGGTG
>JBCDIO010000135.1:0-7491 GCA_038748815.1 Bacteroidota bacterium | reverse complement strand
GTTTGGTGATATAATCGTCTGCCCCCATCGCTAAGCCTTTGATCCGTTGTTCCTTTTTAAGAAGACCACTGAGAAAGATAAAGGGGACCTGGGGATTTAATACCCGCAAATCTGCGGCCAATTCATACCCATCTTTCATGGGCATTTTAATATCCAGAATACATAGGTCGAAGGCTTCGGACTTGAAGCGTTGTAAACCTTCCTCGGCGGCGTGTACCAAGGTAACCTGAAGCCCTTTGGCTTCGAGGTACTCTTGAGTCATTGAGCTAAAGGTTCGCTCGTCGTCAACAAAAAGAATTTTCGCCTCCACGTCCAGTTTGTTTCGTGCAATTCGGCCGATAATCACCATGCTCGGTAATGATCTGCCGCCTCTAAAATACCGCGTTTTAATACTTTTTTACACTTTTTAAATCCCCTTAATGATAGACAGGTATTCCTAGTTCGATCTTTAGAAGAATCCCATTACTACAATCGATATTATGAAAAACGGGCTTCTTCGGTGCTTTTCGGGGGTGCTCTTGGCAATCCTCCCGCTAGTCCTCTGTTCACAAACGGTCCAAGTGACCGTCAATATTCCCCCACCGTATCCGGTGCATTTGGAGGACTACATCAATCTATCTAACCAAACGATAATTACCCTCCAGAATACCGGTAACCAGGCTCGGCAGATTAAGCTCCGTACCCGCATCACCGGAGACAATGGGATTTCTGCCCAAAGTGCTGAAACCTTTACTCCGAGCGCTCCCATTCTCCTAAATCCCTTAGAAACCAAGGTGATCACGGGTGGGCAATTGCAAATGCTCAATGGGAATTTTAGTCAGAATGATTTAGAGGTTACCGGTGTTAATGTCGATGCCATTATACAAACCGAAGTGTTGCCAGAAGGAGCTTATTCGATCTGTGTCGATGCTTTAGATTATCTAACGGGAGACCTTTTATCGAACCTGGATTTCAGCTGTGCGCAAATCCTGATCACGCATTTTGATCCACCCGAGATCATTACCCCTTTCTTCGAGCAGGAAGTAATAGCCACCGTCCCTCAGTTGGTCAATATGGCCTGGACTCCCGCCGGTGTTCCTGGATTTACGCGTTATCGGCTCGAGTTGGTTGATATGGATCAGAATGGTTTATTCAATATCAACGATGCCTTTTTTAGCCCCGGTGTTCAGACCCTATACCAAGAAACCAATCTCCTCATTCCACAACTTACCTACGATCTAACAAAGCCTCCGCTGGTCGTCGGTCACCAATATGCTCTACGCGTAACCGCCTACGACCCCAGTGGTACTATCCATTTTAAGAATAATGGTTTTAGTCCCGTTTCTAGCTTTACCTACCAACCGCTGCCAGGCTTGGTGATCGAAGATCCCATTGATGAAATTCTGGCCGAACCACCGGTTACCGAAATGGACATCGTGCTGGATGGGGGGAGCTTAACCCTGCCTCCCGGCCCTGACCCACAAACGATTTCCTTTAACTGTGTGGCGGATTGCGCCATTCCGCAGCCCCCTGGGCCAGCCGTTGGTTCGATCCCCAATCAAAGCACTATTCGGATGGGCTTGTTTGAAATGCAAGTTAATCAGGTGACGGGGCCCAATAGTGGTTCGGGAAAAGTATATGTAGACTTCTTAAATACCGAGGTCGAAGTACAGTTTTCGGGTATTTCGGTCAATAGCAATTTGGAACTGCTAAGCGGGAAAGTAACTGCCAAAGTGGAGCCCGGTAGTCTCATCGACCAAGCCACAGCGATGAACGAAAATGCTAATCTGCAAGCATTGACGAATCAGGTGGAGAATCTACTCTCGGAAGTACAGAATAATACCAAGCGAGTCAGTCTATTCAACGGAAATCAAGGGGCTAAGAAGTTGCCCTTGAGCTTGGATCAGAATGATTTTGACTTGGTGATTGCCGGTTTAATCTTTACCCCAACGGCGGCCTATCTAAACACGGTGTTAGGGATTGAAACCTTGCCTAATGCAAATAATCCTTACGTCGGTTTGGGGAAAAGTGGCTTCTTGATCCAACCTGAAGGATTTTGTTCCAATCAGGATTTGACCCTGGATGTACTACAAGATCTACCCGTTTCTTTAGTGCAGAATGGCGGCGACGATTGGATTCGAGTAACCGTATTTGGTGCCCCCAATAGTCAAAAAACCCACGCGGTAATATCCTGCACTGGGGTAGAAGAAATTCACTTGGATGCCGCCCTTGAGTTTGGCCGGGATTATCTACGGCCAGTAAATAACCAAGGGCAAGAATTACCCGGTGAAGTATCCGTAGAAATCCAGACCGTTCTGACCGAAAACCTATCCAATTGGATGCTCGAATCACCGGGCTTACTGCCAAGCCCCCATTTTACATTGCCCGCTTTGCCTGGGTTCGTCCTAACCCCAAAAGACCTCATCTATGATCAACACCGGACGGATCAATCCCCCAATATGAGTCTACCTAATGGGCATCCGCTCGAAGGGGAGGAGGCATTCTGGCGAGGGCTGTCTATTGGGAGTGTCGATATTCAGTTTCCGGAAGGGTTTGAAAAGAATGGACAGTCTTTAACCGTAAGCGGCGGCCATGTTCTTTTGGATCATACCGGCTTGTGGGGGGACCTCGCTTTCCAGAATGTTTTAGATGCGCAGAATGGAAATCTGGGTGGCTGGGCCTTCTCCGTAGAGTCTTTCTTCCTGGATATGCAAGAAAGTAAGCTGGCTGGAGGTGGTTTTTCGGGATCGATTGAGTTGCCTTTAAGTACCGTAGGCGTGGATTATGAGATCGCGCTCTCGGAAGACCAGAACGGGAATGCCTATACCTTCGGTATTAATCCCGGAACGGATTTGGACCTGGATATGTGGATTGCCCAATTTACCATTGGAGCTAGTTCTTCTATTCAAATTGAAAAGCCGCAAAACGCCAGTACGTTTGTTCCCACTGCCGAGCTCAACGGAGCCATCCAAATCGGTTGGACCAAGAACAGTCTGCAGCAGGGGCAAACCCCTAGTGTGGGGCATTTTCAACTGCCCCAGCTCCAGATCGAAGGTATGCAAATTGCTACCGAAAATGGTAAACCAGTAATCGCTGATTTTGGGCTGCCTAGTTTAGATAATATCAACTTCCCCCAGGGCGACCTTTTTGCCTTTAAGATTAACTTGACGGAGCTCGGCATTGTCGAAAATCTGGAAGGCGAGCGCGGACTAAAAATTGGTCTAAGCCTTGGCTTCGATGATACCGGCAGTGAAGAAGGAGATCCCTTGATCGGCGGAGCTACCGTATTTACTTTTTTCCCAAAATTGGAGGCGAATAAATTCCGTTTTGGGAAGACGGTGCTGAATGAAGTATCCGTCGATGCGACCGTAGGGCCCGCTACGATTTCGGGAGGATTACAAATCTTCGACGAAGATCTTACTTACGGAGATGGCTTCCGCGGCTATGTGCAGGTCAGCATGCCACCAGTCGGCTTAGAGGATATGAACTTCACCCTACAGGTGGGAACGGCTCCGGAAAATTACCGCTACTGGATGGTCGACGCATCCATCAAACTGACCACCGGAATTGTCTGTGGCCCCGCGGTGGCGATCTATGGCTTTGGCGGCGGATTTTGGTTCAATATGACCCGTGATGGCCCGGAAAACCTGAAAGGGGCCGTGGCGGTCAATTACAATGACATGGCTAATGTCTCTCCGGAGGACCCCGTAGATATGACTCCGGGGGGTACTAAGAATGGAGTGGTGTACACCCCTTCCCAAGGGACCTTTGGTTTCCAGTCCAATGTCATCATTGGACTCGTGGGAACCTCCTCCGCTTTTAATGCAGATGTCGGAATGGCCATGGAATTATCGACCCATTTTGGCTTCAATATGATCGAGTTTAATGGCGAAGCCTACCTCATGCAAGCCATGGATAATCGAGGCGAAGCCCTGGTGACCGGTGAGGTTACCATCAAGGTTGAAACAGCCAATGTTAACCCCATTGGGCCGGTCTTAAGTGGGCACGTGGGCGTTCAGATGGCCGTAGAAACCGTCGTTTCGGTAGAGGCTGATTTGAACATGGACTTCCTCTTTTCACAGGAATATTGGTACGTCTATTTCGGTTCCTGGGATGAGCAAGCGAATCCTGCCACCTACGAACCCTTCAACGATCCGCTCCGCAATCGAATCGACATCGAAATCCCTTTTGTGGAGTCCAAGTTGCAATTGAATAATTATTTCATGATCGGAAATTCCTTGCCGCCGGATTTACCTCCCTTGCCCAAAAGCGTGCAGGAATTCTTCCCGGGAGCAGTACCCGATAATCCGGCTATGGAAACGATTACGGCCTCCGGGAAAGGCTTCGCGGCAGGGGCGGGAGCCCATCTGGATGCTAGTGTGAATTATGCCATCCTCTACTCGGATATTGTCTTCGATATGGGCTTCGACGCCTTGGTGCAAAAGTTCGAAGGAGACTGTGGCGAAAATGGTAAACCGGGAATTGACGGCTGGTATGCGAAGGGCCAAGCCTATGCCTATTGCAACGTGAGTGGAGGCCTACAAATCGACCTTTGGTTTTACCAAGGGAAAGCGGATTTCATGAGTTTCACGGCAGGGGCACTACTCCAAATGCAAGGCCCCAACCCCATGTGGGTCAATGGTAGAATCAAATTTGACGTCTCCATTCTGGGAGGCTTAGTAAAGGTCAATACACAGGTAGTCGCCGAAGTGGGAGAGAAGTGTGACGAAGGTGCCGGCAGTCCCTTTGACGATATTCCGATTGTCGCTTATGTAGATCCAGCTGATGGGGCAGAACAATTCCATTGTTATACCGATCCGCAAATCGTCTTCAATTTTCCTGATGAGCCCTTTAAGCTGGAGATGCAGAATGAAGGAAATAATGAATGGGAAACCCGGGGTTACTCGGTAAAACTACAGGAAGTCATTTTTAGCTATCAAGATCCAGAGACTGAAGAGGAGATGGAGATTGAATTGAGCGAACCGGTCTATGCCGAAGATGGTTATTCTTGTTTGTTGATCGATTTGGATGCTTTGCCGGGCGTAACGGAGATTAATTACCAAGTAAGGGCCCAGGGTTTTGAGCATAAAATGCTTGGCTCCATCATTACTGATGAGATCATCGAATCTTTTGATCCCCAGTTAACCGTCGGGACTTTTTGGACCGACTCCCTACCGGATGCCATTCTGGCCGAAGATATTGTCTATTCGATTCCGGGCTTAGGGCAACGGTACTATTTGAAAGAATCTCAACCTTTGGCCAAGATTGAGATGCATAAGCAGAACTGTGAGAACTTGTTCAAAGCCGAAAACCCGGATAATCCAGAAGAGAAATACGCGTATAAAGCCCGACTAACACGTCTTTCTACGGGGGATGTAGAGGAAACCAACTGTCTTTGCAACGGGAAGACGCTTAGCTATACCATGCCGCCGGGCTTGAAAAACGGACAAATCTACCAGCTAGACATCCTGCGTCGCTCCGTTCCGGCTTCTCCAGAAACGGCTTCTAGCCAGAGTGAAGAGGATTGGCGCAAGATTGGCGATTGGGAGGACCAAAGCGAGCAATTCGTTCTGCCAGGAGGCATTACCATGAACCCCGGAAATGAAGGGGGCAACGGCTTGGCATTAGAGGGCGCGATTATTCAGGTTCCTCCAGAGAATCCCAATCCCAATATGGCGAATCAGTGGGTGATGAATCCGCCAAGCCAAACCCCTCAGCCACCTAATTCTAATTTGGTCTTAGATGCCGTTATCGTTGACCCGAACCAGGGGGCACAATGGCAAAATAATCAGGTGCTGGGAGAAGCTAATATCGATCCTCAGCAAACGCCCTGGGTGGAAGGCTTAGGCTTTCAGGCTCCCGAAGAAAAGGTGATGATCGCCATGGAGGTCTACGATCGGGCTTTTGTGGAATCGGTACAGACCATTAAGCCGAACGAAAAGATTCTCTTTACGAGCCATTTCAAAACCTCCAAGTATAATACCAAGGAGCAAAAGACTCAGCAACTGACCGAACACCCGCAAATATTCCCCGCAAATTTCCCCATCCCACCCGCCCAATTTGCGGGTAATGGCGCCTATAACCACCCGGATCCTTACCAGGTCGAAGTACCGATTATGCTCTTTAAAACCGAGGAAGGGTTTGATCGCTACGATCTGCAAGGAACCCTATGGTCAGGAGTGCCGCTCGGCCAACTGGAAGACTATCAATTCAATACGGATTTATACCATCAAGAAGCTCCCTTATTTACTTTTTCAGAAGACTATTCCCAGCCCTGGCTAGAAAGCCACCCCTATAATCCGAACCCTACAATTCCCGAACAGTCCATCTTCCACACTCCCGATCAGGAAGATTACCGCTTTGGCTGGGATATCTATAACCCGGCTCAATTCGACGATCCGGTGGTTAAGTATAAATTCAATACCGAAGGGGACCTTCGGCCATTGATCTACTGGCCAGAGCCAGATTGGCAATTGCATTATCCAAGCTTCTTCGAGCCAGGAGAATTAGATGATAAGGGCCGCTTGTTTTGGGATCAGCGACGCTTCCAAGACTTAGCCTACTACGAGAATCTAGGCCAACCGAGTGAAGCGGAAAATGCCTTGTTTCGGCAGCCATTTGCGGAAGGACACTTTGGAGTGATTCCGGCTAAGTTGCCTACTCCCCAGGAGATGAACGAAGAATTTGTGCCTTTACAGTGGTACCAGAAAAATCGACACGGAGCGGTCAACTTTAATGGCTTGCAAGTCATGGATTCTGAGGGCCCTTTGACGGAGGGAGAAATTGCGGCGGCTAAAGCCTTAGCTTCTTCCAATGGTATGGCAATCGGAAATAACGTCTACGCTAATCCGAATGCGAATGCGGAAAAGTATATCGCCGTCATCGATTACAGCGAATGGATGGCTAAGCGGGACCACATCCGGATCACCAATAAGTTACTCTACGATTTCCGCAACCTGGTTTGTATGGGCTGCGGAAATGATCCAGCCAAGGTATTGGCGCTGCAAGATGGCGGTTGGGGCAATCAAGGGAATAATCCCTGGGAGGCAAACCAGCCCGCTGATCTGAATAATGACGGGATTCCCGATTTTGATCCGGCCCAATTTCCTTACACGTTCTACTATCTGCCACTGCGTACCTTCTTGCTGCATCACAAAGCCTATGTAGGTCGGGGAGCTGTGGAGTATCGATTCCGGATGGCAGGTAAAGGCTTTTTATTTAATCTACCCAAACTCGATACCGAGTCGTGGCCTAATTTCTATTAAGATGTATCGAGTCCTGTCTTTCCTTTTTACGGGCTTATTCTTGTGGGGAATGCCTTCACTAGACGCTCAGTCCCTCCATCCGGAGATCATGGTAAAAACGCGTGTGATCAATGGCCGAGTAGATATCCGTTGGGCACCGAACGATTTCTTGCTCTTTCGCTTAGCAAATCGCCAGGGGTACCAATTGCAGCGGCAGGTTCCCAATACCAATTCCTGGCAAATTTTACTCAATCG
Organism: Bacteroidota bacterium; assembly: GCA_038748815.1. Classification (GTDB taxonomy): domain Bacteria; phylum Bacteroidota; class Bacteroidia; order Chitinophagales; family Saprospiraceae; genus JBCDIO01. The sequence continues at coordinate 13 of JBCDIO010000135.1, read as the reverse complement.
AGGTCCACTTTCC
>JBCDIO010000134.1:0-7493 GCA_038748815.1 Bacteroidota bacterium | reverse complement strand
CTTTGGCGTCACCCGCCTCAAACGAGTCGTTTTCTACGATTATGATGAGATCGGCTTTCTAACCGATTATAAATTTCGGCGCATTCCCGAGCCGAGAGATGAATACGAAGAAATGTCTTCGGAACCCTATTTCCACGTGGGGCCAAATGATATTTTCCCCGAAGAGTTCGTCCGTTTCCTTATTGGTGATCCCAGCATCCGTGCCTTATTCCAAGAAATTCACGGTGATCTATACGATGTACAGTTTTGGCGGGATACCCAAAAGAAATTGGGGCGGGGAGAAATGCTGGACGTGTACCCCTATAATGAAGCCCTGCGATTTTCCCATCGCTACTTACCTGCGTCAGAGTAATACTACCCTCCATTGGGTACTGGAATTCATATATTTTTAAGCGCTCACCGAAATCCCAGATTCCTTCCAACTTGGATATTCTCACCTTTGTAGCTGTGTGAAGTCAACGACTAGTTGGTGATAAGAGATGCTATGTTTAGCAATTCATGAAGTTCTTTGAAAATTTTCTCGATTTCGACTAAGACTCAATTCCCAAACATGCTCTAGGCTACTACTGTACATCCTCGATCAGAACCTTACTCAGCCCATCGTTTAGTACGTTATAACTCAAATCAATGAACATTTGACCGAGACGTTTTTTGTTCAGATCAAAGCGCAAGGCTCGTAGCCATAGCTACGAAGGCGAGTACGAAACGACGAGCCGGGCAAAAAGAACCCGTCAAAAAGCTTAGAAATTTAGGGTATAAAGTATTTAGGTTTGGTAGCATCCTCTTCACACTCTTCCACACCATTTAGGCTTGTATCTAGTACCCAATTAATGTATGTGATTATGAAACAACTGTTTACGCTGTGTCTGCTTTTCCTTTCGGGTTTTGCATTTTCTCAAGACTGTATCGAAGACTGGACATACTATCGAACCCTTTCCATTACCAATGGAGACAATATACAGTCTATTGCAACCTATCCATACCGATTAGAACTTGGAATGACTTTCCACCAGTTATTCATGGAAGGGAAAATGGATGACCTGGGGGCTGATATCCGCTTATTTGACGAAGCATGCAACCCTGTGCCATTCTATCTAGACGGATACCCTCAAGACCCAACCATGGAGATGTATATCTATTTGGAGAATATTGCGAATGCCGAAACACTCAACTTCCAGTTATATTACGGTAACCCATTGGCGGTTACAGTATCTAACGGAGAGGAGGTATTCTTGTTTTTCGACGATTTCTCCGCAGCCGAGCCCGATCCGGAAAAATGGGAAACCGTAGGTGAGTTTGCGACCTTTAGTACAGCACCGGATAGTGTCTTACGGTACAATAGTACCTTTAATACCGATGCGGATTCTCGGTTCAAGTTTGCTCGAACCACCACCACCTTTACGGGGGCTACTACTTGGGAGTTCTCTTCGGTAACGGGAACCAATAATGTCTTTGGCTGGTCTAGTGCTACGAATGACTTGGAACGCTATTACATCCGCTACCTAAGCGGAGCACAAACCGCTGATACCATGAATTTAATAGCGGTCCTTTCCGACACTTTTGACAATGGTTTTGCCACTGTTACAGACTATCCGAATATTAGCATCCCCAAAAATATATTCAACGAGTTAGGTGTTCGGATCCGTCTAGACAATATGGGAGAATTGTATATGGACGGCATCATTAATTTCTCAAACGGTCAATCCAGAAACGAAAGCCTGGTACTGGGACCGCATATCATGGATGCCTACCATTTCTGTATTTCTACCTTTAGTACCGGAAACCCAGCAGAACTCGCCTATATTCGGGTGTTCCCAACGATACCAAACCCAAACGTGCTAGCCTCGATTCTCGGTGAAGAAATGGAAATCGAAGAAGATCCGGACCCGATGAATGTTTTCGATCTGCTCCCCGAAGTAGGCCTCCGTTTCTTCCCAACCCCAAGTGCCGATGGATTTTTAAACCTACAGCATCAATATACCCAAGGTCTAACCAGGGTAGAAATTCTGGACAACACCGGTCGTCGGGTAAGAAGTTATGACCTCAAAGCAGATAATCTTCAGGTAGCTACTGGTCTCTCGATTGGATTGTACCGAGTGGTACTACGCGATCAGGCCACGGGCCAACTATTGGGAACCGGAGCCTGGCAGGTAATCAAAAAATAGATATTGTCTACAAAAAATAGGATGACTAGTTGGTAAAACTAGCTGATGCCGATCCCTCCGGGGATCGGCTTTTTATTTTTTTGACACTAGGTGGAGCCTACAGCAAATGAGCAGTTAGATATGGAAATCGGGGACGATGCTCATCCACTATGCCAGTCTTATCCTGCTAACATATACCCCCCATCGGCGGTAACCACGGCCCCTGTGAGGTAGCTCGAAGCCGGAGACGCCAAAAAGACCGCTAAACCAGCCATTTCATCGGGTTGGGCCATTCTGCCCAGTGGCAAGTGTTTTTGGTAAGTGTCCAGAATCTTTTCGTTCTTCCACAGTGCCGCACTAAACTTCGTTTGTACTAAGCCAGGGCAAACGACATTAGCACGGACTCCCCGATTCCCCCACTCTTTAGCCATATTTTGGGTCAACATGATCAGAGCCGCTTTGCTGGTACTATACAAACCAAGGCCGAAAGTCGGTTTCATTCCTTCTACGGAACTAATATTTACGATAGAACCGCCCCCTCGCTCTACCATGGATGGAAGGGCTTGCTTACAGAGTTCCAGAGGGCCTTTTACATTGACCTGCATTATCTTATCAAAAACGTCGGAGTCCGTTTCTTCTAATGGTCCAAACGTTGGATTAGTTGCCGCGTTATTCACTACTATGTCTACCCCACCGTGCGTTGCTTTGGTGTACTCGAGCAGAGCTGCTACTTGTTCTAAATCGCCCATATGACAGGCCTTACCCGTCGCTTTATGCCCGGCATCTACTAGCTTTTGAGCAACGGCATTCACTGCTTCTTGCTTACGACTCGACACCACTACGGTCGCTCCCATTTCGGCCAGTCCCCAGGCGATGGATTCACCAATGCCTTTACTCGCTCCGGTTACAATCGCGACTTTTCCATTTAGATCAAATTGCTGTTTAATTCTCGACATGGTATCTTTTTTGGTGAAGAAGGGGAAGATAAGAAATAACCCGGAGCTCTCCGTTGAATGAACGCGCTCGATGTTCCTCCGGCAAACTAGATATATCAAAAAAACCATCTGGGAATACGCCCAGATGGTTTTTGTACCTATTCGTGTATCAATCCATAGTTATACGACATCCGCCACCGCTTGGTCAATGACCTCCTGCGAAAGCTTCGTCGGACAAACGTACTCTGTTTTAGGAATAGAGCTAGCCTCAATGGCTCGCCATCCTTTCTGGATGTCGATCAGATTTCTAAACCCACGTGCACGTAAAATCGAAGCAGTGATCATAGATCGGTATCCCCCCAGGCAGTGAAGTACGTAGGATTGATTGCGGTCTAAGCGATTCATATTCGAATTGATATAGTCTAGTGGGAAATTTCTGGCTTCCAAAACGTGGTGAGATAAAAACTCACTGGGTTTGCGTACATCTAAAATTTCCCCCACTTTTCCTGATTCCATCCGTTCGGCGAGTTCTTCGACACTAATCGATTCGATGGTATCGGTTTCTTTACCAGCGGCTTTCCAAGCCGCCAGGCCACCTTTCAAATATCCGTATATCTCATCGTATCCAACCCGAGCAAGACGGGTAATGACCTCTTCTTCTCGCCCCTCTGGAGTAATTAGGACGATTGGTTGTTTGATATCTCGAACCAGGGTTCCAACCCAGGGGGCGAAACTACCGTCAATACCGATAAAGATGGAATTTGGAATATGTTCTGCCGCGAAATCTTGTTCGGGCCGAGTATCCAACATGAGGGCGTCCATAGACTCTACGCTCTTCTCAAACCGGTTAGGATCCAAGGCTACCAGCCCTTTCTCTAAAACCTCGGAGAAAGAGTTGTATCCCTCTTTGTTCATCCGTGCGTTCTTCGCAAAATACTGGGGAGCTGGAGTCAGTCCTGCGGTGACCTCTTGTACAAATTCCTCCTTGGTCATATCGGAGCGTAAGGCGTAGTTTAGCAATTTTTGGTCGCCAAGGTAGCCCCAAGTATCGGAGCTCATATTCTTCCCACAGGCCGATCCAGCACCGTGTGCCGGATAAACAATCACATCGTCGGCTAAGGGCATGATCTTATTACGCAGGCTATCAAAAAGGAATCCCGCAAGGTCTTCCCGGGTGAGGGTCCCTTGTTTAATGGCCAAGTCTGGCCGGCCAACGTCCCCGAGAAATAGGGTGTCACCTGTGAAGATGGCGTAGTCTTTACCCGTTTCGTCCCGAAGTAAGAAAGTCGTACTTTCCAGGGTATGGCCTGGGGTATGCAAAATCTTGAAGGTTAACTTCCCGAGGATTAGCTCTTCCCCATCCTTAGCTTGGTGAATATCATAACTTGTATTGGCATTTGGGCCATACACGATCGTAGCCCCCGTTTGCTCCGCTAGATCAATATGGCCAGAAACGAAGTCTGCATGAAAGTGGGTTTCAAAAATATATTTGAGCTTAACCCCTGCTTTTTCTAGCTTTTCCAGGTACGGCTTGGTTTCTCGTAGTGGATCGATAATTGCTGCTTCACCTTCACTTTCAATATAATATGCAGCCTCGGCTAAACAGCCCGTATAGATTTGTTCTACTTTCATGGTAAAGTCCGTTAACTGTTCGATGCGCCCTTATATGAACATCTGTTCATATTTACTAGTCTATAACAAATGAACGACTTATTTAGATCAAAAATAGTGATCCGTGTCACAATAAAAAAGAGTAGCTCTTAAAAGGGCCACCCTTTCGCCAAGGCTAGTGATTTGTATTACAAGGCTGTGGCTTGTTCAGCAAACTCTGTTTTTGGTAGCTTGGTGCGGCTCAAGGCCCTGAATCCACCCCGAATATTGACCAGATTACGGAATCCATGCCGCAGCAAAATAGAGGAAGCAATGACCGACCGATACCCACCGACACAGTATAGGTAGTAGCTATCTTCTGTGCGAAGATGCTTTATCGCCTCGTAGATAAAATCCAAGGGTAGATTCTCCGAGCCGGCAACATGCTGCGTAGCGTACTCACTGATTTTGCGGACGTCTAGTAATTGGATTGCTCCGTACTCATACGAATCCGCAAAGTTTTCTGCATTCATTTCGGCTATTTGTGCGGTTGGGTAATTGGCCTTGGCCCAAGTTTGGTAACTACCAGCCAGATATCCAATAGGATTATCATATCCTACCCGGGCTAAGCGAGTCACCACTTCTTCCTCCCGCCCGGGGTCTGTAATCAGAATAATTGGGGTCTTAAGGTCATCTACGAGTGCCCCAACCCATACCGCAAAATTATCATCGATGCCCACGAACAGACTATCGGGGATATGCCCACGGACAAAATCGTCGGTACTTCGGGTATCCAACACCAAGGTTTTGGGCTCCATTCGTAGGTTGGCAAATTGGGTTAGAGACAAAGGAGCTAACCGATCGATAATATCCTCTAATGCACCGTAGCCTTTCTTATTGAGTTGAGCATTCTTAGGAAAGTATTGTGGTGGGGCTACTAAGCCATCAGTAACGGCAGCTATAAATTCTTCTTTGGTCATACTAGGTTCGAGGGCATAATTGCTTAATTTCTGGTCACCTAAATAGCCCCAGGTATCACAACTCATTTTTTTACCACAAGCCGAGCCGGCTCCGTGCCCCGGATATACGATCACGTCATCAGCTAGGGGCATAATTTTTTCCTGTAAGCTATCATATAGATATCCAGCCAAATCTTCACGGGTCAATTCGCCTTGTTTAATGGCTAAATCGGGGCGGCCCACATCTCCTAAGAATAGAGTATCTCCGGTGAAAACGGCGTAGTCTTTCCCATTTTCATCCTTTAGCAAAAAAGAAGAACTCTCCATCGTGTGTCCTGGAGTATGTAAAACCTCGATAGATACTTTTCCAACCTTTAGTACTTCCCTATCCTTTGCAATATGAGCGATGAAGTGGGGTTCCGCGGTGGGGCCAAAAACGATGGTAGCTCCCGTTTTACGGGAAAGTTCCAAATGGCCCGAGACAAAATCGGCGTGAAAGTGGGTTTCCAGAATGTATTTAATCCTAGCCCCACTTCGGGCGGCTAAGTTTAGGTAAGGTTGAGACTCCCGGAGTGGATCAATTACTACCGCTTCTCCATCACTCTCAATATAGTAGGCTGCTTCGGCTAAACACCCGGTATACAATTGCTCGACAATCATGGCGTTGATTTAAAATTTGGAAAAGGAGTTTGCTGTGTACTTCCACTCCGTATGCTCGGCGTAAGAAAGACCATCAGACTCGAATCATTGAACGATTCAAAGTTCACCGATTTATGCCCCTAAGCTTGTGAAATGGATCACAATTACCGATGATAAATGTCAATGGAAAGGAAGAAAAATGTTAGGTATACACTAAAACTGCAAGTGGATAACATTGCGCCCTAATTTGATTTGCCCGTCTTGCTCTAACCGTTTGAGCAGACGGGAAACAGCTTCCCGCGAGGCATTGAGATCGAAAGCAATTTCTTGGTGAGTAGTAACGATATCTTGACTCCCCATAGCATCCGCCTTCTTTTGTAAATACTCTTTGAGCCGAGTATCCATATTTCGAAAAGTGACGCTGTCGATAACCCGAATGAGTTCGACCATTTTATTATCGTAGGATCGCATCACGAAGTTTCGCCAACTCTGGAATTGGGTTAGCCAAGTTTCTGAGTATTGAACAGGAATACCGATGATGGTGGTATCTTCCATCGCTTCGGTACGAATAATACTCTGCTTGTGGGAAAGGCAGCAAGAGAAAGACATCGAACAGGTATCACCGGCTGTGAGGTAATAGAGGAACAGCTCTTTACCATCTTCTTCGTCCTCGCGGTTAACCTTGATACTTCCCTGAATAACCAGCGGCATCAATTTGATATAGCTCCCATAGTCCATGATGATTTCTCCGGCTTTGAAATGCAGGAGCTGACCGTGATCGGCAATGGCGTCTTGCAGTGCAGGTTCAGAGAAAAAAGGAAAATGATTTTTCAGCAAACTAGGGAGATCAGAACCATCCAGAATCATATCTTATCCTTTTTGGTAGGAATCCATTGGATGATCAAAGCGCGAATTAGCAGTACCCAAGGAGCCCCGTGCATTAGGAGATCTAACCAATCCATCAGCTCCATACCCTCAGCACCGCCGAGAACCCAGCGCATTTTTCCAACCAAATGGGGTTCCGGATAGAATGGAGCCAAACCAATTGTGAGGCAGCCAAATATCCAAAAGCGCCAATCGTCTAAGAGTTGTTTCATGGTGTAAAGGTAGGCCAATCTTACCTTTTATTATGTGACTATACTCGAGGCGAAGTGGTTTGGGTACAAGCCAATACCACTTTTAATCTTTCTTAAGTAACTCTTGAAGGGCCTCAATTTCTTTTTGAG
>JBCDIO010000133.1:0-7511 GCA_038748815.1 Bacteroidota bacterium | reverse complement strand
CATCTAAATCCCAGACCGTACGAATAATTTTAATCTTATCCGATTGAATACTCTGGATAAGATCTTCGGTTGGATCATCCGGATCGCTATCTCCTAAAGCTACGACAAACTCGTCGACGATTGGAAGAACGGACTCAATGGCCTCTTTGATGGGATAATAAAGCTTCCCTGTATTCTTGCCCATAGTAAACCCGCTAATCTTCATGCTGCAATTCGTTTAGCCCCACCGGGCGCATCTCTTTGAAAGCCGCAAAGTTAGACCTTTTCCATCACGGTGCCACAATTATTGCAGGTACGTAGTTCTTCCGAATTCATAAAGTGGTTCATGACCACAGGCAACTGATTCACGATATCGGTCATTTCAAAAGAAGCCTCGTGCAATTTCTCATTACAGTTCTCGCAGAACCACATCAGCTTATCTTCTTCGCCCGCCTTGCGGTACCGTTCAATAACCAATCCAATAGTATTAGCGGGTCGTTGTGGAGAATGCGGGATTCGGGGTGGTAGCAAAAACATTTCTCCTTCCTTAATCGAAATATCTTCGGGTTTACCATCTTCATTGATGATCTTCAGCGTGATATCCCCCTCCAGTTGATAGAAAAGTTCTTCGCCATCCTCAAAATGGTAATCTTTCCGGCCATTCGGCCCACCCACTACCATGACAATATAATCTTCATTTTCCAGGTATACCTGCTTATTGCCCACTGGGGGTTTAAGCAAATGACGGTGTTCATCTACCCATTTTTGCAAATTGAATGGCTTGGCTATTGGCATAACATTATTTTTTGTATCAATGTGATCAAGTATCAGCAGTCATTGTTAACTATGCTCAATGCTTTAAATTTAGCAAACTACAACGAATTGGTCTCCAACAAATGAACGAGATGAAACTAAGTCTGCACGGAAAATACGCTTGGGTTGGCGGCGCGAGTCGAGGAATTGGCCGAGCCATAGCGCAACAATTAGCGCAACAAGGAGCTACTCTCATTCTGGTAGCACGTAATCAAAATGCTCTACAGCAGCTGATCGAAAAGCTTCCGGGGGAAGGGCATCGAGCTATTTGCGTCGACTACCTGGATCGAGCTACCCTGGTACAGAAAGCGGAGGCCATAATTACTACCCACCCAATACATGTAGTCATCAATAATACCGGTGGCCCAGCTGCCGGAAATCTATTCGGAGCTAGCTTCGACGATTTGCAACGAGCCTTTCAACTACACGTAGGAGCATACCAGAGTCTACTGCAAGTATTTCTGTCTGGAATGCAGGCAGCTGGTTACGGGCGAATCATCAATATTATCTCTACCTCGGTTAAGCAACCTATTCCGGGCTTAGGTGTTTCCAATACAATCCGGGGAGCCGTGGCTAATTGGGCCAAAACACTTGCCCGTGAGCTGGCACCTATGGGAGTTACGGTCAATAATATTCTTCCAGGAAAGACCGAAACGGAGCGACTTCGAGAAATCATCGAACATCAAGCGAAGGTAATTGGAGGCACACCAGAACAGGTGGCCGAAACACTCCGGCAACAGATTCCCTTAGGCCGTTTCGCCGATCCGACAGAAGTTGCTGCCGCTGCAGGTTTTCTGGCATCTCCGGCTGCATCCTTTATCACCGGAATCAATTTACCCGTGGATGGCGGTGAAATAAAAAGTTTGTAAACGAACAATGGAACTCAATTATAAGACATTCGGGCAGGGATCTCCAGTACTCATACTACACGGTCTTTTTGGCACCTTAGACAATTGGCAAACGATCGGTAAGCAAATCGCAGAGCACCACATGGTTTACCTGATTGACCAACGCAACCACGGGAAGTCTCCGCATACCGACGATTTCAATTACCCTTTATTGGCGGAAGACCTCCACCACTTCATGGAGAGCCAATGGATTCATGAAGCCCATATCATTGGACATTCCATGGGAGGAAAAACAGCGATGCAATTTGCCTTAGACTATCCGGACATGGTAGATCGTCTAGCCGTTATTGATATTGGGCCCAAAGCCTATGTCGGCGGACACCAAGATATCTTTGCCGCTATGCTGGATTTACCGATTGGTCAAATTAATACCCGACAGGAAGCCGCCGACTTTCTGGCACAGCGGATTCCAGATGAAGGCGTCCGTCTTTTCTTACTCAAAAATTTGAGTCGCCAGAAAGAAGGGGGATATCGCTGGAAGCATAACTTGCAGGCACTGCATACGCATTATGCCGAAATTTTAGAGCCCGTGATTGGTCCTCCTGTAGATCAGGAAACGCTCTTTGTTCGGGGTGGAAACTCCAATTACATCGAAAATGAGGACTGGCCACAAATACAGGCCATGTTCCCGGCGGCTAGGCTAGAAACCGTAGCAGGAGCAGGGCACTGGGTACACGCCGAGCAGCCACAGAAATTACTAGAAATACTTCTTCCTTTTTTGAATGAATCGAGCTAAGTTCTTTGTAACCTAAATATAAACTACTCACAGAAAGCAGAATTGTCCATTTTTTACCAGAAGAGGATTGCGTGTAACCTTATTAAGACCGTACTTTAGTAAAAATTTAATAGAAGGTAAACCCTGCTATTTCAGAGACTCTCCCTAGCGAAAAACGACTTTATACCAGAACCGAAGACACTTCGTTACATTATTGGAGTGTATTCCATTCACCTTTGAAAACTAACCTTTTATGACTTTGCTGCGCAAATGGTTAAAACCCCTGGCCTTGGTCGGTATCCTGGTCATTGGGTTTTCCTTCACTCTAAACGAAGAACCCACCCGCGATAAATATTTCCAGATCGCAAAGAATATAGAGATCTTCACCAATCTCTATAAAGAGCTTAACTTCTACTACGTCGATGAGCTTGACCCCGGTCAATTGATGCGAACCGGGATTGATGCCATGGTAGGCTCCCTCGATCCATATACCAACTACATTTCAGAATCGGAAATCGAAGGTTATCGGTTCATTACAGAAGGACGGTACAACGGAATTGGAGCCCAAGTACTTTTTATCCGCGACCACTCGACCATTACGGAAACCTACGAAGGGTCGCCCGCCCAGAAAGCAGGCTTGATCCCCGGAGATCAAATTCTGGCCGTAGACGGTAAATCCACAGTTGGGAAAACCCCCGAAGAGGTAGACTTATTTATGAAGGGAGCACCGGGTACCGAATTCATGTTAACGATCCAGCGCCCAGGTGAGAAAGATGCGCTACAAATTGGCATCACTCGCGAAGAAGTAAAAGTACCCAACGTGCCATTTTTCGGTATGGTTAATGAAGATGTCGGCTACGTAGCGCTCACTACTTTTACCCGCAACGCCGGACGCAACATAGCCGCCGGCGTAAAGGCACTCAAGCTAGAAAATCCTAATTTAAAAGGGGTAATTCTAGACCTGCGCAATAACGGTGGTGGGCTATTATCCGAAGCCGTAAATGTTTCCAATGTCTTTATTCCTAAGGACGAGCTTGTGGTTACAACTAAAGGCAAAGTCAAAGATTGGGATCGTAGTTTTAAGACGCTCAATCCAGCTACGGATGATGAAATTCCATTAGTCGTCTTGATCAATAAAAACTCGGCTTCCGCATCCGAGATCGTTGCCGGTGTTATTCAGGATTTGGACCGAGGCGTTCTATTGGGACAACGCTCCTACGGAAAGGGCCTCGTGCAGAATACGCGCGATATTGGATTCAATTCCAAAGTTAAGCTGACCACTGCTAAATACTACATTCCCTCAGGACGTTGTATTCAAAGTGTAGAATACGACAACGGAGAACCAGTCAATATTCCAGACACCGAACGAGCCGTCTTTAAAACTCGAAATGGACGACCAGTCCTTGACGGTGGGGGTGTAAAGCCGGATGTAGAAATTCAGGCGGCCGAAGATCTTTCGATCGTGAAGGCTCTACAGGATCAATACTATCTTTTTGATTTTGTAACGCAGTATTCCTTGGAAGCTCCAAGCGTTGACACGGTTGCGGACCTGGAATTTGAGGATTGGTCTCGTTTCACCAACTTCCTGTCGGAGCGTTCCTTTGCTTACGAAACGGATAGTGAAAAAGCGTTACAGGCTCTGCAAGAAAAATCCAAGACCGAGGGATTTACTATAACGGGTGAGATTGAGCAAATTCAAAAAAGCTTGGCAACTCAGAAAAACGCGGAGTTAGAAAAACATAAAGAGCCTATTCTCAACTTGATCGAAAAAGACTTAGCAAGCCGTAATTTCTTCCAGGATGGAAAGATCAAAATGGGCTTACGAAATGATCCAGAAATCAAGGAAGCTATTGCCTTATTTAATGATCCAGAACGGTATCAAGGCCTGCTGGACGATTAAACGGTAGCTTTCTAAAAACCGCCCCATCTCGAAGATTCGGAATGGGGCAGTTTTTATTCACATCATTTCGGAGATAATACTCCAAAACTCTTGTTTACGACTTTCCGCTACGGGTAACTCAGTCCCATCCTGTAGATGAACCGTTGGGTTTCTTCCCCGCTCGTAGCGTTTGATATAGTCCAGGTTGATCAGGTCCGATCGGCTAATTCTAAAAAACGGATACTCTTTCAAAAGCTCCTCGTAGACCTTTAGAGTTTTGGCCACTAAATACTCTTCGTTTTTCCAAACGTAGACCCAAGTGTAATTGCTTTCGGCCTTACAACGAACAATCTGATCAATCTCTACGAATAGGTAACCAGATCCAACCGGTAGGACTAGTTTTTTGAGTCCACCATTTAGGTTCTCCTGTAGCATCCGAATTTTTGCTTCGGACAGTTTCTGGTCGTGTATTTCACGCACTTTTTCAATACTTTGCCGCAGTTCTCCTAAGTGAATGGGTTTGAGCAGGTAATCGACCGCTGACATCCGAAAAGCTTTCACCGCATATTGATCATAAGCCGTGGTAAAAATGACCTCAAAGGATACGTTTTTCACTAAAGGGAAAAGCTCAAATCCGTTTTTTTCAGGCATTTCAATATCTAAAAACACCAGATCTGGTTGGTGTTTTTGGATCATTTTAGCAGCGGACTCTACGGAGTCTGCTTCGTCTACTACCTGCACGCCTCGACAAAATTCCGTCACCATATTTCGTAGCGTCAGTCGGCTTCCTGCCTCATCATCCACAATGACTATTTTAAGCTCCTCGGACATTTTTCGTTTTTGTAGGGTTAGATAATTAAGTGTACTTCCGTACCACATGCTTGCCCTTCCGAATCTACTAGGTCTTTCATCACAAAACCATTCTCGGTGGAGCCTTTTGTTTTATGCCATAGTTTGAGGCGTTCTTTAGTGGCTTTAATGCCACTGGATATATGCCCCTTTCGATGCTTCCGGTTAAGGGATGCCGCCCGTTGCCGTCCCACCCCATTATCCCGGATAATACAGGAAAGAAAAGAGCCACTAGGCGTAAAGATGATTTCCAGTTGCCCTCCCGACTTTTTATGCATAAGGCCATGCCGGAAGGCATTCTCAATAATTGGCTGCAGGAGTAGTGGAGGAAGTTGATAAGCCATCCAGCGTTCCCGTAATTCTGGCTCAACCGAGAATACAATTTCTACTTTATCCCCAAATCGCAGTTTTTCGAATCCCAAATATATATCCAGAAAGTTTAGCTCATCCTCAAAGGATATAACTTGATTTTTTGACTGCTCAAAGATGGTCCGAATCAAATTAGCAAAATCGGCTAAATGGATCATGGCTGCTTCCCGCTGGTTTGTCGCTAAGAATTGTTGAATTGCATTCAAGGCATTAAAGGTAAAATGCGGGTTCATCTGAGTTTGCAGGGCCTGCATGCGTAAGGAGGCAATCCGGTTTTCCATTTCTTTTTCTTCCAATTCCTTCTTACGAACTAATCGGAAGCGATATTGTAGATAAGAATAAGTGGCAAGGAGCATGCCCAAGACAGCGGTAATTCGAAACCATATGGTACCCCACCAGGGAGGTATTATAGAGAATTCAAAAAAGGCAGATTCTTCCGACGGAATACCATCCTCGTTAAAGGCTATCACCTCTAGTCGATAATTACCTGGACTCAATGATAGAAACTGTACCGAACGATTATTAGTAGCTACCCACTGTGGATTGAGTCCCAGCAACCGGTACTTGAAAGAGGTCAGTCCTTGTGCTCGATAATTTAGGCTGGCAAATTGAAACGCTAAATTATTTTCTTTATAAGATAGCGACTTTAATGCCGTTTCTGATCTTTCTTGTGCCCCTACGAAAAAGGATTCGATATACACTTTGGGTGCAATCAGATTAAAACCGCTAATAGTATCCGGCAGAATCACTATTCCTTGAGGAGTCCCTAAGATTAACTGTTTGTCTAACTTTTCTAAGTGAGAAACTTCATTGGTGGGCAGGCCGTCCAAGATATTAAAGTGATCATTCTTCTGCCGAACCAAGTCGAAGCGATCAACCCCTTGGTCGGTCGCTACCCACAGATAGGGGCCATCGATCAATAGGTCATTACATCGGTTGCTACTAAGCCCGTTCTTTTCACTATACTTTTTTACCAATTCGTTGTCTTTGATATGGAGGATTCCGCTTCCGAGTGTGGAAACCCATATAGTCCCATCCTTTGCTTTCCGTATTTTGCTGACTCTATAGTCTTGGTGTTTTCCGTTTTCTAAGAATGGAAATACTTCATCCTTAACATAATCGTAGAAGTAAAGACCAGAAACGGAGCCCATCCAAATACGGGTTCCTTCTGATAACAGTGCATAAGTCCGAGATTCCAGATAGTATTCCCAGCCGCTTCGGGATTGAAAGAAGGAAAACTTGTCACCCAATGGCATTTTTAGAACGCCAATGTGGCTACCAAACCATATCTCTTCTTCTAATCCTTTGATCATCACTTTTAAGTTCCCATTGGTCTCCGCTAAAATATTTAGATCCTTGTCCGTTTGTATTAATCGTCGACCCACGTTGATAAAATAACCTCCCCCCGGATACTTCATCATACTGATGACCTCTTCATCGCTTTGAAAATCCTTCGCCAAGATGCATTCAAAACCTGTTTCTTCTTGAGTAATTTTCCATACCTGACCGTTTTCAAAACCACACCAAAGGAAATCTTGACCTGGTTCTTTCCAAAACATAGTAATCCGATCATTGGGTAAATCTCCAGAACGCTTAGAATATTCTATCACCTTAAAACTTGGGATGATGATCACTCCAGATCCCGAAGTCCCTAGCCAAGCATTCCCTTCCTGGTCAATAATCATTGAGTTGAGATGATAAGCCGAAAAGATAAATTCTTTGCTTTCGAATCGCTGCTCTTTTTTGTTGTATAGTAACAAACCGGCCTTACTCAAAACATAGACCAACCCTTTATCAATGTATAGCGAATTGATTCGAACGGATGGGTCTACTTCGAAGAGGACTTGCCGTTGCTCATTAGGTTCGAAGGAAGAGACTGTATTCCCGGCATTCAAAAGGAGTTCATCTTCTCCAAATTGATACATGTTAAAAGTGTAGTCGACCTTGGAATTTGCACCTTCGACATACTCTACTATCGGCCGATCTGGAAAGTATTGAT
>JBCDIO010000132.1:0-7513 GCA_038748815.1 Bacteroidota bacterium | reverse complement strand
TTACACCAGTGCTGGAGAGTACGTCTCAATCACCGTAAAGAAAGGTGGTGCCGAAGAAGGAAACCCGCACCAAGTAGATGGAATTACTGGTGCTACGGTTACCGCTGATGGAGTTTCAAAAATGCTCTACGAGGGCATCAAGAACTACCAGCCTTTCCTAGAGTCCCTAAAAGGGAAGGAAAAACCATCGGTACAAGGAATGTTGGTTGAATAAATCAGCAGATCGGAAAATCAAAGTCTAAAAAAACTCACAATCATAAGATCATGGCAGAGACCACGGTTCAAGAAGTAAAAAAGTCGGAGCCATTATTTGGTAAGAAAGAACGGAAGTTGTTAGTTGATCCACTCAACGACAACAACCCGATTACAGTACAGGTACTTGGAATTTGCTCTGCTCTGGCGGTAACTTCTTTGGTATATCCATCGTTCGTGATGGCGATTGCGGTAGTATTTGTAACTGCCTTTGCTAGTTTGTTCACCTCTCTAATGCGGAATTATATTCCAAATCAGGTGCGTCTGATCGTTCAGCTGGTGATTATTGCCTCTTTGGTGACCATCGTTGAGCTTACCTTAAAATATGTGAACTACCCTATCTACAAGCAGTTGTCGGTATACATCGGTTTGATTATCACCAATTGTATTGTAATGGGGCGTTTGGAAGCCTTCTCCATGGCTAATAAGCCTTGGCGTTCTTTCCTGGATGGACTAGGAAACGGGCTGGGATACGGAGCTATTTTGATTCTTGTGGCGGTAGCTCGAGAGTTATTCGGAAAAGGATCTTTATTTGCCGGTAGCCCGATTGAATTAAAAATCATCGGTGCTTCTGCCGATTATTTGATCAATACGGAAACTAGTTGGTTGTTTGGCTGGTACGCTAATAACAACCTCATGGTACTGCCAGCGGCGGCCATGTTTGTTATCGGGATCATCATTTGGATCCAACGGAGTTACAATACGAAGTTGGTTGATGTATCCTAATCTTTAAATGGCGTAGGTCAAACAAAAAACAAAACAATGGAATTAGTAAATGTCTTTATTGAGGCAGCTTTCATTGAGAACATGGTCCTTGCGTACTTTTTAGGAATGTGTTCTTACTTAGCGGTTTCTAAGTCGGTTAATACAGCATTTGGTCTTGGCTTGGCGGTTATCTTCGTATTGGGAATCACCATGCCAATCAACTGGTTGATTAATGAATATCTTTTAAGTGAGAAAGGCTTGTTCCAAATGGATCTTACTTTCTTGCGGTTTATTCTGTTCATTGCGGTAATTGCCTCCATGGTACAGTTGGTAGAAATGGTGGTAGAGAAGGTTTCTCCGGCGCTATACACTGCCTTGGGGATTTTCCTTCCCCTGATCACTGTAAACTGTGCAATCTTGGGTGGATCTCTATTCATGGTTGCTCGGGAATATAATTTTGGTGAAAGTGTAGCCTTTGGTTTAGGTGGTGGATTCGGATGGTTCCTAGCGATTATTGCCATTGCTGCCATCCGGGAAAAGATTCGCTACTCCAATGTACCTCCAGCCCTGCGGGGACTAGGTATGGCTTTCATTCTTACAGGCCTCATGGGTATTGCTTTCATGAGCTTAATGGGTATCGACCCAGCCGCCTTAACAGCGGCCAATTAAACGAACGTGATCGTTGTTCTATATTGAAGAGTAATGTAAAATAAGCACGATAACATGTATACCATTCTTATTGCGGTTCTTGTGTTTAGCCTCGTTATCCTGGCGCTTTCCTTTATGCTGATTGCAGCCCGGAAACGCTTGGTGCCACAAGGCGATGTAAAGATTATCATTAACGGAGATGAGAGTAAACCGCTTACGGTGAAGCCAGGAGCTTCCCTGTTAACGGCCTTATCCTCGGAGAATATTTTCCTACCTTCCGCTTGTGGGGGTGGTGGAACCTGCGCCATGTGCGAATGCCATATTGACGAAGGGGGTGGAGATGTTCTACCGACAGAGCTTAACCACTTGACTCGGAAGGAAGTCGCTGAAAATAAGCGTCTTGCTTGCCAGGTGAAAGTGCGAGAAGACATGCACATTCGGGTTCCTGAAGAAATCTTTGGTATCAAAAAATGGGACTGCGAAGTCGTTTCCAACTACAACGTAGCAACCTTTATCAAGGAATTTGTAGTGCGTCTGCCTGAAGGTGAAACCCTAGATTTCGAATCTGGTGGTTATGTGCAGATTGACGTACCCGTCATTGAATGTAAATTCGCTGATATCGATATTACGGCTCACCCAAGAATGGGTAAGAAACCGGATGAGTATCAAGAAGAGTGGGATAAGTTCCAAATGTGGGGATTAACCATGAAGAATGACGAGGAACAATTCCGTGCTTATTCTATGGCCAACCACCCGGCAGAGGGAAATATCGTGATGTTGAATATCCGTATTGCCACTCCACCGTGGGATCGGAAGAACAGCGATTGGATGCAAGTAAATCCTGGGGTATGTTCTTCGTACGTATTTACACGGAACCCTGGTGATAAAGTAACGATCTCAGGTCCTTACGGTGAATTCTTCATCAAGCCTACGAAGAAGGAGATGGTATACATCGGAGGGGGTGCTGGTATGGCTCCTCTACGTTCTCACATCTTCCACCTTTTCCACACCTTGAAGACGAAGGATCGGAAGGTATCTTACTGGTACGGTGGTCGTTCTTCTCGGGAGTTGTTCTACACCGAAGATTTCCGCGATATTGAGAAAGACTTCGAGAACTTCTCTTACCACATCGCCTTATCCGATGCTTTGCCAGAAGATAACTGGACGGGTTTAACTGGATTTATCCACCAGGCTTGTTACGAAAACTACCTGAAGGATCATCCAGAACCAGAAGAAATTGAATACTACCTATGTGGACCTCCACTCATGCTCTCTGCGGTACAAAACATGTTAGACGAGTTGGGTGTGCCAGAAGAAAACATCGCTTTTGATGACTTCGGTAGCTAGTAGCTCCACATCGCAATAGAAATGGAAAAGGCAGTCCTTTGGGGCTGCCTTTTTTAGTGCCCGTCAAAAAGTATTGAATCAGCTATGGTAAGGATTAAATCAGTTCGTGAAAACCCAGCGCTTGCTGAGTGGGCTATTGCCTATTTCAGCGCAGTTGGAGTGCCGTACGCCCAGAGATGTACCGAGACGCTGTTACCCATAATCTGGAAGCTCCGGGAGCTTTACCACAATGGTTCTTGTTGTTTAAAGAAGATCAGGTGATCGGTTGCGTGGGTCTGATCCCCAATGACTTTATCAGTAGAATGGACCTTTACCCTTGGCTTTGTGCGCTCTTTGTGGATGAAGATGAACGGAACCAAGGGTATGGTAAGCTACTGATTGATTGCGTTGCGGAGGCAACCAAGAAAGCAGGTTTCGATAAACTATACCTTAGCACAGCACACCGTTCCTACTATGAGCGTTACGGTTTTAAGTATATAGGGCAAGGATATCATCCTTGGGGAGAAGACTCCCGCATCTATGAATTAAATACTTTGTAACCTAAATTTCTACACTTTTTGACGGGTTTTTTTGACCGGCTCATCGTTACGTACTCGCCTTCGCAGCTACGGCTACGAGCCCTGCGCGCCTTGATTTGAACAAAAATCTCCTCGGTCAACATATTCATTTACTCCGTTTACAAAGTACTTAAACTCTAAACTAGCTTGATCAGTCAGATGCTTTACTGCTGTAAGGTGAATATGATCTCTACTCGCCGTTTTTCGGCATCGGGAATAGATTCCAGTATTTCGCCCCCTCCTTCAATGTAAACTCGGTCTACCCGAATTCCTCGTTTCTGGAGGAAAACAGCTACCGTTTTCGCCCGGCGTTCGGAGAGTAGTAAGTTGTATCGGTCCGAACCAATTTGATCCGAATAACCGACAATTTCTACCTCTTCAATAGCCTCTTCATACAGGACTTTATCCAAGAAAAACTCTAATTGTTGTATTGATTCGTAGGTGAGTTCATGAGCGTTGAAATCAAAGAACACGGAGTGCTTTACTTTCTCCTTAGGAGTGGGGGTCGGGACTTCGGCCCAATCTTTTTCTTGGGGCGGATTTTCGGGAGAAACCAAGGCGGTAATGGAGAACATGGTTGCATTATCCCATTCTGGCACCTTGATTCGCTTAAAATAAGACTTGTAGCCGTCTTCTAGAATAGTGAAGGAAAAGGTTTCTTCGGCGGGCAGACAGAGGAAGTACCGAGCTTCTTCATCCGTCACTAGATTTCCTCGGGCTTTCGTAAAAATAGTGGTAGGAACCGGTTTGCGGGTAAAGGAGTCTAAGACGATTAGTTCTACATAGGTAATTGGTTCACTGTATAATTCTTCGGGTAGCTCAAATTGGTAGATGTCCATCCCTCCGAAGCCGCCGGCTCGGTCGGAGGCAAAATACCCTTCTTTCCCGTCGGCAGAAAGGAAAAAACCGAGTTCTCGGAAGGAAGAATTTAACGGGGCTCCCAGATTCAGACTTGGGCCCCATTGCTCTTTTTCGTCTTTTCGGCAGATAAAAATATCTTGCTCTCCTAGTCCCTTATGGCCCGTAGAGGAAAAATAAAGAGTGCGGCCATCATTGGTGATGTATGGAGCTTCTTCGTCTTTTGAGGTGTTGATAGTCGGCCCCAGGTTAACTGGATCTGACCAAGAACCGTCGGATTCCATAATGCTCGTCCAAATATCGGTGCCACCATAACCACCTTCTCGATTACTAGCGAAGAAAAGCTGTTCACCGTCGCAGCTGATGGATGCCTGGGATTCCCAGTAATCCGAGTTTACCTCTCCTTCTACTGGCGATAGCTGTCGGATAATATTTCCCTCTATGATACCCTGCCAGATATCGCAAGGCCCTTTTACATTGTTGCGGTTACAGGCGGTGAAGTAGAGCTTCCGGCCATTGCGGACAATGGTAGACATTCCCTCGTTTTTATTCGAGTTGAACGTACTACCCAAGGATTGACCAGTCTGCCAATCTTGGTTCGAAGAAAAGGAAAAAAATAAGTCTTCATCCGAAAACTGATTTTCGCGGTGCGTATAAAAAATAATACCCTGATCATTGGTTAAGTATGGGAAATACTCATCGGCTGAGGTGTTAATTTGGGGGCCTAGATTATCGATCTTGCGGATCGTTTGGAATTGTTGGAGATCATTCGCAATCCGGCATACGTTAATTAAGCTATCCACCTCTAATAAGTATTCGTTTTCGAGGGTAAGCTCTGTTTCACCGGCGAGTCCAAAATCTTTAGGCGGTAACTCCTGGAGCTTTTGGAATTCGAAAAACAGGGCAATGGCACGTTGGTAATCGCCATTGATCAAGTGTACTTTAGCTGCTTCAAAATAGGCAATTCGCGAGTGCTTGGGAAAACGCAAAAGGATCCGATTATACATCTGCTGTGCTTCGTCGTACTGACGGGTCAGATCATAGGTATAGGCTAGCCCACGCATGGCTTCCACATTCTCCGAAGAGATTTCTAACGCTTTGGTGAATGCTTTTTCCGCCTTTTCGTAATCGTATTGGACGAGGGCCTCTCGACCTTTTTGTACATATTGCTGTCCTCGCTCGCCAGGCTGTGCCAGACTCATTTGCCAGCTGGTCAAAAAGCAGCCAGCTAGTAGTGTCATTTTAAAGAGTAAAGAGTATTTCATGGTATTGCCAACTTGTTCTTTGCTTAATAGCTAATTGCGGGTCCACTGGGGGATGGAGCTTTAGATAAATTGCGTCCTAAATTAATTTATTTGTGGGAGCTGGAGAACCCTTTTCGCGTTAAGACACTCTGAAGCATTGGAAATCAAATAAATAAAAAGTAAATATATAGCCGAAGTATATGGACCCTGTAACTTTTTTGCTCCCAACACATTAATTTAATAGAGCTTCATTGTCCACCTCTTAAATCAGGATCCTTGCCAAACTTTCATTGGACGTTTATCGAAGAAAAGGGAAAAACCCATAAAGTGGGCTTGTTTCATGGCAAGAATACGGGACATGTATTGATCCACTGCAACGGACAAATTCTGAAAATTGACTTTAATGTCTACGAATCAAAGACCTATTCGTTCTTTATTAACGAAGAGCTGATCGAACTCGAACTAGACAAAAAAGGAGATACCTTCTACTACCGTTTTCATATAAATAAAGAAGCGGACACCCCCCGCAACAAAATCCGGAAAGAACGCGAGCGCCATCACTTCTTGCAGACCTTACTATTCTTTGGTGCTTTTGCTTTATTTGTCACTCTAGGGGTTTGGTTTTTTATACGATTAGATCAGTCGCAACAGCAGGCACAGCTCAGTGTCAATTTGCAGGGAAACGGAGAACGGACGGTTGGCTTCGTACAATTGGCTATTGAACCCGGCGATACTATTCTGGAATACGAATATGTAGCGGAGGGCCGCTTGTTACGCTACGAATTAGAGCCCGGGCAATATCCAGCATCGCTCATTCTCAAATCAGGCTGGCCGCTGCAAAATCAGGATGAGTTTACGGTGGTGTATAAACCTGATCGACCCCAAATCCACCAACTACTTTGGGGCGAGCCTACCGAAAAACAGATACAGCGATACGTAGAACAAGCGAAAGCTAAACATCGAGCGGCCAATCCGGATAAACACCCCGCGATGGCCCGCTGTGAAGTGGATGTTGTTTTTAGCCGATTTGGTCTCGAAGGGCTTCTCCATATTCTTTACCAGGAAAAGCCTTCCAGTTTGTCTTCTATATACAATCGGATGTCCTACGAACGATTAATGCGTAACCCAGCCATCAAACAGGAAGTAGAAAAGAACTGTTGGGATTAATCGGGCTAAGTGGGGCATTCCCAATTCCAGTCAATTATCCTACCTTTGTTGGGCGGAAGCCAAGCTTCCCGGTTTTATGGATGAAAGGATACGATTTGGAAAAATTAGCTCAACATATAGAGAGTTTGATTTTTGTGACGGATCAGCCCATTGGTGTTGCAGATATAAAGGCAACTCTGGAGGCATGTTTTGAAACAAAGATTAAGGAGAATGATATTGTCGCGGCGATTGAAACGCTGAAAGAGAAATATCAACCCGAAGAGTATGCGATTGAGATTGTAGAAATTTCAAATGGCTACCAATTCTTGACGAAGGGTGCTTATCATCCGACCGTTGGGCAGTACTTAAAGTTAACCACGCGGAAGCGGCTTTCTCGGGCGGCCTTAGAGACGCTTTCCATTATTGCGTATAAGCAACCTGTTTCGAAAGGGAACATCGAAAAAATCCGGGGTGTAAGTTGCGATTATGCGATTCAGAAACTATTAGAAAAGGAACTTGTTTCTATTATTGGAAGGAGTGATGGGCCCGGCCGCCCCTTGCTATACGGAACCAGCGATCGATTTATGGATTATTTTGGCCTAAAGTCGGTGGCTGATCTGCCTAAACCCAAAGAGTTTAAGGATCCGGAAAATAGTATCGGCGAGCAAGCACCCATCGAAGAATCTGTTGAATCGACTCAAGAACCAGAAAATGGAGAATAAACCCTTAGTAAATAGAGTAGCTAACAGCGGTCTG
>JBCDIO010000131.1:0-7587 GCA_038748815.1 Bacteroidota bacterium | reverse complement strand
AGCAAACAACAAGCCCAGTCTATACATAATAGACTTGAAGAGAGACCATAAAAAATAAGATTCAAGCTTTCCAAAACATTGTTCTAGCGTGGTTGGTCTATCCTCACCACATAAGCAATGTACGTTTACTAGGTACTTTTTCCCCATAGTAAGCGTGAAACTCCCACAAAACATCCTACATCTACTACCCTAATGATAATCAATTGATTATCAAAATCATCCCCATTAATACCTCGTTCATAAAACGTTCGTTTTACGCAGTCTAGCTGAATAAGCACCCCCTGTACCCGTTCCTAAGGTTTTGTTATGCCTTAGGGCTAAACTGGTATGGCCCAAAGACATTTTTGTAGCAACCACTTAGCTCTAATTTTTTTAAACCAAAGCTTTATGCGATTAAAGTACCTATCAAGTTTATTACTAATCTTAGCGTTCGCTCTAAGTGCGAATGCCCAAAAAACGGGAAGCGAAAAGGCCTTCTTCGAGGGTACCATTTCCTCCGTAGAGTACGTCTCGCCGATTAGTTCTCGTCCGGATGATCTTATTCCTTCGGACAATTCAATTAAGGAAGCGAAAGACAAGCGTTCCTTGGCCTATGAGAGTGCTCTCGTTCCTGGTAAGGATCCACAAAAAGAGGATGATTACTTCGTGCGTAACCGCCATGAAATGGAGCAAACCAAAACGATGGCTCCTCCCAGTTTGGTCTTCGATGCCTACGCTTCTGGTTCGCAGCCAACTGACCCATCCTTAGCCGTCGGCCCTAACCACGTCATTGTAGTTTTCAATACTGGATTTGCGATCTATGATAAATCCGGAAACCAACTCCTTGGACAAACCTCTCCGAATCCGGCCATCTTCCCCAACGGAGGATGCTGTGATCTGACTGTTTCTTACGATAATGCCGCTGACCGGTGGGTACTAACCTTTCTAGGTGCCGGTGCACAGATTGCCGTATCCGACGGACCTGACCCGCTAAATGCCGGTTGGTTCATCTACACGATCGGTGCGATCAACGATTACCAGAAACTATCCGTTTGGAGTGATGGATACTATATCACCGATAATACCGGTAGTTCTAACAAAGTATGGGCCTTAGAAAGAGCCGCCATGTTGAACGGTAGCCCTTCGGCTCAGATTTTAGGTTTCAACTTACCTGGACTTCAAACGTCTGGTTTCTACAGCCCGCAGGTATTAAATGTAACGGACAATAATCTACCAGCCGCTGGTGGCGCAACGGTCGTTTACATGCAAGATGATGCTTGGTCTGGTGTGAATGTGGACCACGTAAAGGTTTGGACCATTGATGTAGACTGGAGCAATACCGGCAACTCAACTATTTCTGCCCCTACCCAAATCAATACTACGCCTTTTATAAGCGTATTTGATAACGGTAGCTTCTCCAATCTAAGTCAGCCCGGCGGATCCAATATTGATGCCTTACAGGCCACGATTATGAACCAAGCTCAATTCCGGAAATTTGGAACGCACAACTCCGCAGTTTTCAACTTCGTAGTAGATACCGACGCTAGCAACGGAGAGCGCGCCGGTGTACGCTGGTTTGAATTCCGCCAGAACGGAGATAACCAACCTTGGTCGCTGTACCAAGAGGGAACGTATACCGCTGCCAATGGTAAACACGCCTGGAACGCTAGTTTGGCTATGGACGCAAATGGTAATATCGGGATGGGTTACACCGCTATGTCGGGACCAGCCACCCAGGGTACCGTTCGTGTAAGCTCCTATTATACTGGCCGCCTAAACGGTGATCCACTCGGTACAATGACCGTTGCTGAAGGCTTAATTGCGAACGGGAACCAAAATATTCCAGGATTCCGCTACGGAGATTACAGCAAAATCGACGTTGATCCATCCACTGGATCTTCTTTCTGGTTTATCAACGAATACATGAATAGTGGTCGCCGCGGAGTCGTAGGTGTTTTCCAAATTCAAGCTGGACCACCAGACAACCAAGCACCAACTGATCCAACCAACTTAGTTGCCACAGCGATTACCGGAGAAGGAGCTACCCTAACGTGGAACCCTTCTACCGATAATGTAGCGGTAACGCAATACAACATCTTCATTGATGGAGTGCAAGTAGGTACCTCGGCAACTCCTTCTTATGTAGTAACCGGACTTTCTCCATTAACGACCTATAACGCTTCCGTTAATGCACAAGATGCAGCCGGTAACGTTTCGGGGAATGCCAGCACCTCTTTCACCACATTGGCCGCTTCTTACTGCTCATCAATGAGTCAAGATATCAGCGATGAATACATTGGAAGAGTTCAATTGAATACCATTGATAATACTTCTGGTGCTCAGTTCTACTCGGACTTTACCGCTATTTCCACCCCTTTGAACGAAGGACAGACTTATAGTGTAACCGTTACACCGGTTTGGACGGCTACCATCTACTCCGAAGGCTATGCCGTATGGATTGACTACAACGGCGACGCTGATTTCACCGATCCGGGTGAACTCGTATTCTCGCAAACACCTACTCAGGCGACCCCAGTGAGCGGAAACTTTACCGTGCCCGCAGGAACTGTAGGTGGTGCCACCAGAATGCGGGTATCCATGAAATACAATGGCGTACCTTCTTCTTGCGAGACCTTCCAATACGGTGAAGTAGAGGACTACACCATCGTATTAGGTACCGGTGGTGGTGATACCACTCCTCCTTCAACTCCGACTAACTTGACGGCTTCTAACACGACAAACACAACTACTGACTTAACGTGGAACCCTTCTACTGATAATATAGGAGTTACTGGTTACGAAATTTTCCAGGATAATGTAAGCATTGGTACCGTTGCGGTTCCTTCTGCCACCGTTACTGGATTGACTGCCAATACCACCTATGTATTTAAGGTACGGGCCTTTGATGCTGCGGGTAATAACTCTCCATTTAGTAATAATGAAACCGTAACCACAACAGGTGGCGGCGGAGGTAGCCCAGGTCAAATCGCCGCATACTTCTTCGAAACCGGCCTCGACGGATGGATTGATGGCGGAAGTGACTGTCGTAGAATTACGAATCCAAATGTAGCCTTCGAAGGCATTGGAGCGGTGATGCTCCGGGATGGTTCTAATACCTCCAACGCTGTTTCACCAACCTTGGATCTTTCTTCTAATTCTGAAGTCACGGTGGAATTCCACTTCTACTCTAGAGGTATGGAACCCGGAGAAGACTTCGTAGTAGAATTCTTTGACGGTAGCAGTTATCAAGTTGTTGCTCAGTACGTAAGTGGGGTAGATTTCCCAGACAACGCCTTTACTTCTCCACCACTGATCGTATTGAATAGCAGTACGTACAACTTCAATGCAAATAACAACTTCCGTATCCGTTGTAATGGTAGTGCCAATAACGATAAAATTGTTTTTGACCAAGTCATCATCAGCGGTGACAATGTGATCTTGCCGCTGGTCCAGCCTAGCCAAATGGGTCCTGTTGTGGACAATAATAATACGGACGAGTTGATTTCTTTTGCAGAAACCACCAGCGAAAATGTCAAGATCTATCCAAATCCAACGGTATCTGAGTTGACCATTGAAATGCAGGATAACACCTACGATGAAATTATGATCTTCTCTTCCAAAGGGGAAATTGTATACGTAGGAAAGCCTGGGGCAGATCAACTGACCATTGACGTATCGCAATACGCGAAGGGCATGTATTTCATCCGGTTTATTTCCGATGGAATTGCGACAACCCAGCGTTTCATAAAGAAGTAAAGACAGAGATAAGATAAGTCACTTAAAGGAAAAAGGATATCCCGAATCTTCGCTACGGCGGGGGTTCGGGATTTTTTTCGGTATCTTTGGGCCTAATAAAAAGAAAAGGGCCGTAAGTATGTACGGACCCTTTTCCATAGGTAAAACTCTAAAGTAAAACTATTTAATACTCACGTTTTAAAACTGTCTCACCAGTTTAAGCGTACCAACTACTACCGTTTTTGGAAAACAGCTGGTAGCTGTAATTCTTTCTGCCTAGGCAGGTGATTTGTCTACATGCTGGCAATGTCTATAATTCTGTAAATGGATAACGACTAAGGCAGCAGAACCTAGATACATAAGACCTTTGATGTACCAAAGATCTAGGGATTCTAGAAGTAGCCCAGCGGCAAACAAGCCCCAAGCTGCCCATAGCATCCACTTGTAGGTTTTATGGCTAGTCTGGCGAGAAGAATACCATACAGCAACTACACTTAGTACTAAAAAAATATAGTCTAAGGATCCCCACAAGCCTCCACCATGATGATGATGGTGATGCTCTGCAGTGTCCAGAAGCGGCTTTGCGGCAAAAAAGAGGGGAGTTAGTGTACAATGAATTGCACATAGTGCACTTACGCTGGCACCAAAAATATCGAACGATCCCACTTTATTCACGTTATCCATTAGATTTCTTTGTAGCTTTTCAGTAATAGAGGTGTAATTTAATGCAACCCAGTTGCAAAATTACGAATAATTATTGTTTTGCAACATAGTTGCATTAACTTTATGAGATGGGAATCAAAAGACAGACAAAATCTGTAAGCACCATGCTCCGTCTTTTTCAAGAGGAGCCCAATGCCTTATCAGTAGTTGAGCTCGTAGAACGATTCAAGGATAAAATGAATAAATCTACGGTCTATCGAATTCTGGAGCGCCTTGAAAATGAAGGAATTATTCATTCGTTTCGCGGGAACGACGGGCTAACTTGGTACGCAAAATGCGCTGATTGCTCTTCTGGACACCACCATGATCGCCACCCTCACTTTCAGTGCCGTGAATGTGGAAAGGTTGAATGCCTACCTGTATCGATTGCTATACCTTCCATAGAGAAGCATACTATTGAATCTGCACAGATTCTATTGACGGGGCAGTGCGCAGAGTGTCAGGGGTAAGAAAGCATATTTGGACAAGCAAATAATGCCGTACCAAAGCTTAGGCGAATAGCCCTTACAATAGTTTAGACTTAGCGCTCCCACTTTTCTTTTAAACGCTCTAGCTCTCGGAGTTCTAGCCGGTCTTCTTCGGTTAATTCTTCGGCGGATGGCAAAGCGATAGGTTTGCGGTGAGCGTGTTTATTTCGTTCTTTTTCGATCTCGTCCTCCCGCCACTGATTAGATAGCATCTCGTAGGGAATTCCAATGGTAACGACATAGAGAAATCCTAGTAATAAGGCCATGATCGGAATTGGCAGGCGAATCCAATGTTCGGCAGCTGGCACATAAAAACTGACAATCATTAAGATGGCAGAAGCGAACGCAAAAATGACACCAAGGGTCAATAAACTCTTTTTGGCTTCTATTCGCTTCTCGGCTTTTTCCAGAATTTCTTGCTCGGTAGGCATGCTTGCAGTTGGTTTAACAGTACTTAGAACATCTTCTTTTCCTAAGGTATAGGCAATCCTGCAATTCACAAAATCTCGTCGTCTAAATTAGATAAAGCCGGTTGTTACTAGGACGAAAATGATCAAACGTTGGTATCCTCTTATTTCAATTATTTTATACCGCTTTCCTATTAAAAATAAATACTAATATCAACCATTTGAGCGGGCTGGTTGGACAGGCTAAAAATATCCGATTCCATTCTTGCAACCAACGTTCGACCACGACTCTCGTTTGTGCAAAGAACTCAAAAGCCTAATCCCCATGACCATACTGGGCTCTCCCTATCTAGCAAGAGGATAGGTCTTTAGAGAGAATGAATTCCTTACTAGCCCTGCTCTTTTTTTTTGCTTCTTTGATCCCGTCCAAAATCCAGGGCATCAATTCAGAAACGGTTGGATGCACCAATACCACTTCGCGGTAATGGCGGCAGGGAATATCGCTATGCATAATGGCGGCAAACATATTTACAATTTCGTCGCCACCAACACCTAGGATCGATGCTCCAAGGATAAGGTCGGTTTCTGCATCCACCAAAAGCTTGGCAAAGCCTTTGGTTTCACCCATCTCTTTAGCTCGGCTGATGCTCGACATCGGACGTTCGGCTTTCAGGACTTTGCGTCCGCTTGCGAGGGCTTCTTTCTCACTCATGCCCACCCGCCCGAGTGGCGGATCGGTAAATAAACCATAGATGGGTATCCGTTGAGAAATGGTTCGGGTTCCGCCGTACAGGTAGTCCAAGACAATTTCTGCATCGTTCACGGAGGTATGCGTAAAGGCACCTTGCCCATTGACATCTCCCAACGCAAAAACTCCACCTACTCCCGTTCGGCAATAATCATCGACTTGAATATAGCCCCGCTCGGTGATATAAATATCGGTGGCCATTAAATTTAAGGTATCGCTATTGGGTATTCGACCAATAGCTAGCAAAAGATCAGAACCCATTATAACTTCATCCTGGCCATCGATTTCTACGGTTAAATGAATTTTCCGATTTTCTTGGCGAACTGCTTTAGCCGAAGCACCGAAGCGGATATTGATGCCTTCTTCCATAAGAAAATCACGGATCGTATTAGCTACATCTGCGTCTTCGCGGGGCATTAGTTGTGGGCTACGTTGAATGATCGTCACCTTCGCGCCAAACCGTCGGTATACCTGGGCAAATTCCACGCCAATATACCCTCCCCCAAGTACGATCAAGTGCTCCGGAACGGACTTCATATCGAGTAAACCAGCGCTATCCATCCAAGGCACATTCTGGATTCCTTCGATAGTAGGAATTCGAGGCCTAGTTCCCACATTGATGTATATATTCCCGCCACTAATTTCTTGGTTCCCTACTTTAAGGGTTTTATTCCCGGTAAAGCTAGCCTTTTCAAGGATGAGGTCTACATTCTCGCTTCCTTCCATCCATCCGCGCAAACCATTGCTCCCTCCATTGCGTATCTCGTTCATGCGTTCTCGCACCCGCGCGTAATTTAGCTCGAGTGTTCCCGTTTCAAAGCCATAGAATGCACCGCGTTTAGCTTAATGGAAGGCTTTGGCACTGGCAACAAGGGTTTTTGTGGGTGTGCATCCGTAGTTGACACAGCTCCCTCCTACTTTATGGGCTTCAATAACAGCGATGGATTCACCCGTAGGGATCAATTTACCGAGCAAAGTACCCGTTGCCTGTCCGGTACCGACGATGATATGGTCGTAGTTTTTCATAAGGTAGAATCTATTTGATGAGCTGCCGTAGTATCAATCAAGACCTGTAGTAGGTCGCTGCCGTTAGCCTTTGCATGTCAAGACTAGGTTCTTAAATGTCGAAAGAATGGGTGGTTTCTCCCAGTAATTCATGAGCTAGTGCATGATTACAGACCGGAGATTCTTCTCCATACTCATAATATGCGGCGGAGGAATAGGGCCAATCGCTGGCCATTTCGACGAGTTCGGCGGCTACTGGATTTTGGTGGATATAGTGGAAACATCGGAGGGGATAATCGTTGGCTGGTCGTTGGAGGACATTACCGCCAAGATAAACTTCTCGCTGCCATGCTCGGGAGCAGTTTTTGGCTTTGGTTCTTGGGCGAAATAAAGCTCCAGAACGATCATACCGTTTATTTATCCCTTTTGTATAACTGCTAAGGATGGTTCCAATGGATCGACTTAA
Source organism: Bacteroidota bacterium (assembly GCA_038748815.1). GTDB lineage: Bacteria > Bacteroidota > Bacteroidia > Chitinophagales > Saprospiraceae > JBCDIO01. The sequence goes on along the minus strand of JBCDIO010000131.1, from coordinate 57 downwards.
AGGTTCTTGAATTTCGTACAATAGATGTAGATCTTTTATTACCGGAGGCCAATTTCT
>JBCDIO010000130.1:0-7588 GCA_038748815.1 Bacteroidota bacterium | reverse complement strand
TTTCTTCCAGTACCACCGATGGATTAGCCGAGCAACTTTTTGTAAATCTGAAAGCAGCCTTGTAACTTTTGGAGAATGATCCGTTAGATAGGCAATATGCAGGCAAATTCTCTATTTATCACCCGGCACTTATCCCCTGATAGTCCCATTCTGGCCCTAGAAAAGGAAGGATGGCGGGTATGGCACGAATCGTTGCTTGACTTTGTAACATCGGGTGAACCGGCTCCGAAAGTAGAAGTGGATTGGATTTTTTTCTCCAGCCCTAAAACGGTACAATTTTTCCCCTGGAAGGACTGGCCCAAAGCCACACAAATTGCTTGCCTCGGGCCAGGAACCGCTCAATGTGTTCTAAACCATCAAGATAAACCCGCCGATTGGATTGGTAACGGAATCCCCTCCCAGGTAGCGAGACATTTTTCTGAAATTGCCTCAAACTCCTCGGTCCTTTTCCCCAGAGCTAAACATAGTAGAAGGAGCATTCAACAGTTATTGCCCAAGCATATTAGCCAGACCGATTGGGTCGTGTATATCAATCGGATGAAATCGCCGATTGATATTCCAACAACGGATTTACTCGTTTTTACAAGTCCTCTAAACGCCGAGAACTACTATCGACACTACCCGAATCGGAAAGAACTTCCGAGCCTGGCGATCGGTGCAACCACCGCTCAATGGCTAAGAAGTCAAGGTATATCAATTGTTATAGAAACGGCAACACCTAGTGAAACCAGCTTACACAAGTCTATTATGCATTGGAAAAAAATAAATAGTCATGAATAAACGGAGCTATATTCTCGGAATGTTTGTAGTCTTTTTAGGCTGTTACGCCTGCCAGAATCAAGAAGCCACCACCCAGACGGAAGCTCCTTCCAAATCTTCGGCTACAGAAGAAGAGCTGGCAGGATTTCGGCAATTTTACCAGAAGTTTCACCAAGACAGTCTCTACCAAGTAGATCATGTCATTTTCCCTTTAGAGGGCCTGCCAGATGATGCCGATAGCTTGGCATTCGTGGAGAATGACTTCCGCTGGGAGCGAGCAGACTGGCAAATGCACCGTCCTTTCGATTTTGAATTCAGTGACTTTGTCCGGCAATTGGAACCCATCGGTGGGAATATTGTAGTAGAACGAATCATTCACAAGACAGGGCAAATGGGCATGGTCCGCCGATTCTCTCGTTTGGGAGACGATTGGTACCTGATCTACTACGCGGGCATGAATCGGATCAAACAGCCGGCCGCTGCAATCGAGTGACTACCACACATCGTTGGTTTGTAAATAACTGGAAACATAGTCCTGGATGCCCTCTTCGAGGCTATGTAGTACCTGCTCGAATCCTGCCGCTCGTAATTTCTGCATGTCAGCCTCGGTGAAGTATTGGTACGTATCTCGGATATCAATGGGGGTATCCATATAGGAAATAGCGACATCTTGATCCAAAGCCCGAAAAGTATTTGCGGCAAGATCGTAAAATGTACGGGCGGTACCCGTACCGACATTGTATAAGCCGCTGCTGATTGAGGATTGTCCCAAAAACGTACAGATTGATACCACATCTTTTACGTAAATGAAATCCCGCTTTTGTTCTCCATCCTGAAAATCTGGGCGGTGTGACCGGAAGAGTTTCATCGCTCCGGTGGCTTTGATCTGATTAAAGGTGTGAAAGATTACCGAAGCCATCCGCCCCTTATGGTATTCATTAGGACCGTAGACATTGAAGAACTTCATACCTGCCCATTTAGGAGGCGTTTGTTTTTGTTCCAAAGCCCAGCGATCAAAATCATTTTTAGAATCACCGTAGGGATTTAAGGGTTTAAGTTTAGAAACGATTTGATGATCGTCGCGATAACCGTGTTCCCCACCACCGTAAGTAGCTGCACTAGACGCATAGATAAAAGGAACTTCTTGTTGGCTACACCAAGTCCATAATTCCTTTGAATAGCTCAAGTTTAAGGTGTCGAAGATGGATCGGTCTTTTTCCGTGGTATCCGTTCTGGCACCCAAGTGATAAACGGTAGAAACCGAAGCACCAAACCGTTCTAACCAAGTAAAAAGTTCCATCCTCGGAACCTGAGCGATGTAGCCCTTACCAAGCAAATTGCGGACTTTATCGGACCGCTTGAAGTCATCTACTAAGACAAGGTTTCGGTGTCCTTGCTCATTGAGATGTTTCACCAAGCAACTTCCGATAAAGCCCGCAGCTCCTGTAACAATGATCATAAATGATTATTCAGCAGTCGACAGGTCTTCTTCGTAGCTCTCCAAGGGAGGACAAGTACAAATCAGGTTTCGGTCACCCGCTGCATTATCGACCCGAGCTACGGATGCCCAGAATTTAAATCCTTCCCGCAAATACGGTAGTGGATAAGCCGCTTTCTCCCGATTGTAGGGGCGCGTCCATTCGTTTGCCGTGATCACTTCCAGGGTATGGGGTGCATTGTGCAACACATTATTATTCTGATCAGCATCACCACTAGCGATCTCATCGATCTCTTTTCGGATTTCTAACATAGCATCGCAGAAACGGTCTAGCTCATCCTTACTTTCGCTTTCGGTAGGTTCGATCATGATCGTTCCGGCTACCGGGAAGGAAAGCGTTGGGGCATGGAAACCGTAGTCCATGAGGCGCTTCGCCAAATCTTCAGCACTTACAAGGCTTTTGAATGGACGCAAGTCTAGAATCAATTCGTGGGCCGACCGATTGTGCTCTCCAGTGTAGAGAACATCGTAACGTCCTTCCAAACGAGCCATTATATAATTGGCGTTCAGAATAGCGTATTTGGTAGAATCAACCACTCCTTGTTTACCCAACATACGGACATAACCGTAAGAGATAAGCAAAATACTTGCACTGCCATAGGGTGCGGCCGAAACCGCGCGGATCGCCTGATCTCCCCCTACTTCATCACTGTTGATGTGTCCAGGTAAGAATGGCGCCAAGCTATCGTTCACGCAAATTGGGCCCATACCAGGTCCACCACCGCCGTGGGGAATAGCGAAGGTTTTGTGCAAATTCAAGTGGCAAACATCCGCACCAATCATGGCTGGATTAGTTAAACCAACCTGCGCGTTCATGTTAGCACCATCCATATAGACTTTACCTCCCCGATCGTGAACGATCTGGCAGATTTCTTGAATAGCTGTTTCAAATACCCCGTGCGTTGATGGGTATGTTACCATCAAGGCAGCCAAGGTGTCTTTATGCTTCTCTGCTTTTTCGCGCAGATCATCCACATCGATATTTCCTTCTTCGTCACAAGCTACGACGACGACTTTCATGCCCGCCATCACTGCACTAGCCGGGTTAGTACCGTGGGCAGAAGAAGGGATAAGAGCAATATTCCGATGGGCATTGCCATTGGCCAAGTGGTAGGCACGGATCGTCAACAAACCGGTATATTCTCCTTGTGCACCCGAGTTTGGTTGTAGAGAACAAGCCGTAAAGCCTGTACACTCACAAAGAAAGGCTTCCAACTCCCGGAAGATTTCTTTGTATCCTTCTACCTGATCATCCGGAGCGAAGGGGTGAATTTGCCCAAACTCTGGCCAGCTTACTGGAATCAATTCAGAAGCCGCATTCAGCTTCATCGTACAGGATCCTAGAGCAATCATGGAATGCATTAGGGATAGATCCCGATTTTCTAAGCGCTTGATGTAACGCATTAGCTTGGTCTCGGTGTGGTACTGATTGAAAACTGGGTGGCTTAGGTAATCTACTTCGCGCTGCAAGCTCGCTGGTAGGGTGTGCTCCGCCGGCGCTTCCATATTGGATTCGAATTCGGCGCCTTTGGCTTCCGCAAAAATGGCCACCAATAAGTCAACATCTTCTTCAAAGGTTGTTTCATCTACGCTTACCTGTACGAATCCATCTCCGTAGAAGAGATTCAATTCATTATTCAAAGCCAAGTTGCGAAGACGCTGCTGCAAATTGGCATCTACCTGAATATGTAGCGTATCGAAATAATGATCGTTGCTCAGAGCATAGCCAAGTTGCACTAGATTATTCTCTAAGACTTGGGCGTTTGCGTGTACCCGATCGGCGATGGCACGGATTCCGCGCGGACCGTGATATACACCGTACATACCTGCCATGATAGCCAACAGAGCTTGAGCCGTACAAATATTGGAGGTTGCTTTTTCGCGGCGGATATGCTGTTCTCGGGTTTGTAAGGCCATCCGTAAAGCCTGGTTACCGGCAGCATCTTCGGAGACCCCAATGATCCGGCCAGGAATTTGGCGTTTGAACGATTCGCGAGTAGCAAAATAAGCTGCGTGGGGTCCACCATATCCCATAGGTACACCTAAACGTTGCGTATTACCAACTACCGCATCAGCCCCCCAAGCACCGGGTGCTTTTAGTAAAGCCAGCGATAAAATATCGGCCGCTACGGTCAGATAGATTCCTTTTTCATTGAGCATTTGGCCCAATGCCCGGTAGTCTACTACCGTTCCCGTTTTTCCAGGGTATTGCAGCAAGACCCCAAAGGTTCGCTCATCCGGAGTGAAGGATGCAGCATCACCCACTATAATTTCAATATCGAGTGGAATAGCTCGAGTTTGAAGTACATCAATGGTATGGTCGTAGACTTCTTGGTCTACGAAGAATCGATTGATCGCTTCTCCTTTATTTCGTTTGTTTTTTAGACTGTAGAACATAGTCATGGCCTCGGCTGCTGCGGTACCTTCATCCAAAAGGCTCGCATTGGCAATCGGCATCCCCGTTAAATCGCTGACCATCGTTTGGAAATTCAGAAGAGCTTCCATTCGGCCTTGAGAGATCTCCGCCTGATAAGGGGTATACTGAGTATACCAACCGGGATTCTCGAAAATATTTCTCAGAATCGGAGACGGAGTAATCGTTCCGTAGTACCCCATCCCAATGTAGGTTTTGAATACCTTATTGAGTGAGGCTATTTCTTTTAGCTCGCGAAGATATTCGTATTCGGACTGGGCGGCGGGTAAATTCAGATCTTCCGAGACCCGAATCTGACTAGGAACGGTTTCATCGATCAGTTGATCCAATGATTCGACACCGATTGCTTGGAGCATGGCGTCCCGATCATCGCTTGAAATTCCAATATGACGATTTGCAAACTGGTCAAAAGAATGAGTGCGCTTCATATTTGAAAACTGGTTAGGATCAAAAACTAAGATTCAAAATTAGTAGAGCAAAGTCTCTCCTAATAGGGCCACAAAAATAATGGATTTACCCGGTATTCGGGTGGTAAAAATTCCAAGGTCTTTCTTATGACGATCCATTTACAGAAAAGGAGGCTTTTGCAAGCCTCCTTTTCATTCTTAGACAACACTCCGAGAAGAAGTCCAGTTTAGGTAAGCCCTCCAATCATATCTTCGGGGCGGACCCACTGGTCAAATTGTTCAGCCGTTAATAAATCCAGCGCAATAGCTGCCTCCTTGAGAGTCGTACCCTCTTTGTAGGCCTTTTTAGCAATAGCAGCCGCATTATCATAACCGATTTTAGTATTTAGAGCGGTAACCAACATCAGAGAGTTGTTTAGGTGCTCCATAATACGTGGACGATTTGGCTCTAGACCTTCGATACAATTCTCCCGGAAACTGTTGGAAGAATCAGCGATCAGACGTGCGGATACTAAAAGATTGTAGATCATCATTGGCTTAAATACATTGAGCTCAAAGTGACCAGTCATTCCTCCGACATTCACCGCAACATCATTACCAACAACTTGGGCCATGGCCATAGTAAGGGCTTCTGCCTGCGTTGGGTTTACTTTTCCGGGCATAATAGAAGAACCAGGTTCATTGGCTGGAATGATGAGTTCACCGATACCCGAACGAGGTCCGGAAGCAAGCATCCGAATATCATTCCCGATTTTCATCAAAGAGCAGGCGACGGTTTTCAAAGCACCGTGGGCTTCAACAATAGCATCGTGGGCAGCGAGGGCTTCAAATTTATTTTCGGCGGTCACAAAGGGAAGACCCGTTTCGGTTGCAATCACTTCGGCAACCCGCACGGCGTATCCTTTTGGAGTATTCAAACCGGTGCCAACGGCCGTTCCACCCAAAGCTAGTTCAGCTAAGTGGGTAAGACTATTTTTGATAGCCCGGATTCCGTGGTCAATCTGAGATACGTAGCCAGAGAGTTCTTGCCCTACCGTAACGGGGGTTGCATCCATAAAGTGAGTCCGGCCAATTTTCACCACGTCCATGTATTCGGCAGACTTTTTAGCGAAAGTATCCCGGAGTCCTTCCAAGGCGGGGATGGTATGTTCTACCAACATCTTATAGCCCGCGATGTGCATGGCGGTTGGAAAGGTATCGTTAGAGGATTGTGATTTGTTGACATCATCGTTGGGGTGTAAGACTTTATGCTCATCGGTAAGGGTTCCACCTTGTTTCACATGACCACGATTCGCCACCACCTCATTGACATTCATGTTGGATTGGGTACCGGATCCTGTTTGCCATACTACGAGTGGAAATTCATCATCGAGTGCCCCTGTCCGAATTTCATCACATACGGAAACGATTAGGTCCTTTTTAGCCATATCTAAAACACCTAATTCCGCGTTAGTAATAGCAGCGGCTTTTTTCAGAATGGCGAAGGCTTGAATGATTTCCCGCGGCATCTGCTGTCCACCGATTTTAAAGTTTTGCGAACTACGCTGGGTTTGTGCCCCCCAGTATTTATCTGCAGGTACATCGATATAGCCAATACTATCTTTTTCCTTGCGAAATTCCATGGTTTGATTGGTTTGAATTGAGAAAGGTGATTCCGATTTACGGTTCTATTAAAAACGCCTACAAAGGTATATCGTACGGAGAACTCCGACAAGAAGGATATTTTAATTCTTTATAGAATTCTTAGCCAATAAAATCTTAGTGCTTCCGGCAAACTTATTTCTTGGGCACCTGTTAAACAATTGGTGATAAAACATTAAACAAATGGCTTATTACTACAGGCAATTCTGCTATCTTGCAAGCCTACTTCATTAACTAACCTAGTTTACAACCGTAAACCCAAAAGCTAAGTAATCTATGGCTTTTCAATTACCTGACCTCCCTTACGCGTTCGACGCACTTGAGCCACATTTAGATGCTCGTACCATGGAAATTCACCATGGTAAACACCACGCTGGATATACTAAAAAGTTGAATGCTGCCATCGAAGGTACTGACCTAGAAGGCAAAAAGATCGAAGATATCTTGGCCCACGCTTCTAAGCACGGTGCTGGTGTACGTAATAATGGAGGTGGATACTACAACCATTCTTTGTTCTGGTCTATCATGTCTCCGGATGGAGGTGGAGAGCCAAGCTCTCGGATGAATATTCACAAAGCAATCGAGCGAGACTTCGGTTCTTACGAAGAGTTCAAAACTGCATTCTCTCAAGCGGCAGCTACTCAATTTGGATCCGGCTGGGCTTGGTTGTGCGTTGATAAGAATGATAAATTATTCGTTTGCGCCACGCCTAATCAGGACAATCCACTAATGGATGTTAACGATTTCGAAGGAACCCCGATCCTCGGTTTGGATGTATGGGAGCATGCGTATTACTTAAACTACCAAAACCGCCGCCCGGATTACATTGGCGCATTCTTCAATGTCATT
>JBCDIO010000129.1:0-7591 GCA_038748815.1 Bacteroidota bacterium | reverse complement strand
TAGATCCAGGGGATATCGCTGCTACCATCGTCAACGGGGGTATTCTGGTAAAAACGAATCAGGTCATTAAAGACGCCAATGAGCTGGCCCAGAATATTTCCAATACCGTTCATAATATTCGCGAATTGCAGCAAAATATTGATCGTGCACTCTATGAGGTAAAAGCGTTAATCCAGGGGGATGCACTTGGTATATCGAATATCGTTTTTGAGATGGATGCAACGGCCCGTATAGAAACCAATATCGGGGCCTACATGAATGGTTTGCTCCCTGGTGAACACGACATGATCGTTGGCTATGGAAATGTGAATGTGAGCTTAGGAGCCGATCTGCTTCAGCAGGTGTTTGAGTACGGTATCGATGAGTCACTTCCTGCGCTCGAACAGCTCATTCCCGGGCAGGTGGAAAAAGTAGTCAATCGGGAAATATACGAGTACGCCTCCGCCCGAAAGAAAATTGAAATTGCGCTGACGTATAATCAGTTGGCTGAAGTCATGCTAACTAAAGCTACCCAGCTTAATGAAATCCTTCGAAGAGGGATTAATACGGGCAATAGTGAAGACGATGTTTTAAAAATGAACGAGGCCGAACGAATACGGCTATTTGAAACTTCAGCTTCCTACGTTCGTAAATCGCTAGACCTAAAGTTGCAGTGCGATCAACTCATTAAACAGGAGGTGAGCCGGGCTCGCCCCCTTCAAGAGAAAGTTCTACAGATCTACTCCCAGTTTCAACGAATGGATGCGGTACTAGCCGGTTCAAACTAACGATGATGTTGCCTAAATATATTTCATGTTGGTTATTGCTTGGGTTTCTCTATTCACCGAGCTATGCCCAAGATGACCCTGTTGACGACCCAGATGTTAATCCATTTGACTGGTTGAAACAAATTGATGAGACGGAGTTTGATGAAGAAGGAGCTGAACATCATATTGACCAACGAGATTGGAAAAAAGGTGACTGGCAGGATCAGTTCAAAGAACATGAAGCGTTGTATAATGAAAAGAACGCCACTGAGAAACGGGCTGAAGCATACCAACTAGCCTTGCAAGAAGGAATTAATATGCCCCAACGGTACGGTCAGCTAACCTATGATCCTGAATCTGAAAATGTTTATATCGAGTCTGACCAGGCGTACACCGACCGATTACATGGTTTTCTTGAAACACTAGAAGACGAATTAAGTGAAGAAGCGAAAATCTTGGCCCTGGAGGCATTGTATGTAGCCCTTGAACCGGTATTAACCGCATTGAAGGCAAAAAACGCAGCAATTTTAGATGCTATTATTCCCCCAATGGGTGGGGTGCCGGCGTATGATCCGGTAGAAGAAAATGTAAAAGAGAAACGAGAGGGGAAGCGGAATTTTACGTACTGGATTAAACTGGCGGCTGAAAATGTGATGCAAAACATCTTTAAAAAGAATGCAGAAGGAAAATACGAATTGCAACGGGAGCAGCTTCAGTTACTGCAACAGGTCGGAGTGGTTCGGTATTTAAAAATGACGTTGACGGATTGGGAGTTAGCGCAATCCTTTGGATTGGAGGTACCCGATGAACTATTATCCTATGCATCGGCTGTCCGGGATATTTATACTTCTGCCCAGGCAACCGTTGGGGCGGGTAAGGCACTGTACCAGTCCTTAACAGCGCTGGACACCGATTTGGATATCCCTACTTCGTTTGCCGAACTAAAGGATGACGCTGCTGCCATCTTTGCTAATAAGCTGACAACCCAGGAGATGGTCAATACCCGTCGTAAGCTACTGGCAAAAACCTATCAGCAATTGGCCGTTCGCTACCGGGATTATGGAGAAGATTTGAACCATCAGTCTCAACGGAATGAATTTATGAAGATGAGTGACAGTGATCGGATCCGGGTCGCGGAAATCGCTCAGGAGTATCTTAGCGAAAGCCTTCGTCTCCAAGCCAAAGCCGAGGACTTGATGAAAGTTAGTTTATCGGCATCGGGTCCTCAAGATAAAGATGTCCTCATAGAGTATTACCAACGTTACCAGAAGGTTGATGCGGTACTTTCTCCATAAGCGCTTCTTTCGGGTGTTAGGGTATTTTCTGATATCATTCACCCTGATAAGTCCTAAGTGTGTAGTCATTTCGGATGAAAAGAATCAGAAAGAAGAAATGAACAATGCTGCTTCTTCCTTAGGTGAGCATATTCTTTGGAAAAAGATTGAAAAAACCAAGGAGGTCATTGATAAAACGTATGACTTGATTCATACACTACAGGACTCGTTAGATCATGCCAAGCAACTAGTGCATACGGTTACGCACCTGGGAGTGACAGACCTTTCGGAAGAGTTACTCACGATCTACGATGTGAAGAATGATATGGAAGCCTACGTCAGCCGGGTACCCGATCATCCGTATTCGGTAGGTATTCAACATTTGTACCAGCAAGGAAACGTAGCGGTCGCCGCTAAAACATTGGCTGATTTTCTCTATGTGACCGAAGCACTACCCACTGATCCGGATGCCTTCCGTCAGTTGGCCGTTGGCCAACAGACCCTGCGGACATACTACCATGAATTTGCTGACAAACGGGCATTACAGGTTGCTCAAGCCTATCGTAAGTGGGCCAAACAGTACCGAAAAAAAGGTACTGAGTTATCCCAGAACGTACTGCAGGACAGAAGGCTTACCATGACCGACCTGGAACGCATCGAGACCCAACGGATTGCTCAACACTACATTACCTTGAGCTACGAGTTTGTGGAAAAAAGTGATAGCATTCTACTCAGCGTACAAGAGCGGGGGGACCCGCTAAAAACTCAATCGCATCGCTTGGTATCCCAGTATTTGCAACTTAAACAATATTTTGACGATGAATAATTATTGGCTACTACCCCTGCTTCTTTTATTTTGTACCCTATCTGCCCAGGCGCAATTTCATTACCCAGGGGAAACGGGGGTGCTGGTTTCTTATTTTCCGCATCAACCCGCCTCGGACTTCGGGGTTGGGCTTGGCTATCAGGTGTTCCTTACCCGATCGATTCAGCTCGAGTTTACGGGAGCCTATCATCCGCACCAGAAACGCTATGACTACAACCGTGCTCCGTATACCGCGCAGGTAGATGTCCGCCAAACGGACTATATACTGCGTCAATCGGTCGATTATGCGCTATTTCGACTTTTTCGCCACCTCTACATCAACGCGGGGGTTGGCCTTACGCAGCGCTTTCGACACGTGGAAGAAGTAACCTTCTCAGGTATCCAACGGGATAGTGTAGGGATAGAAAACGAAGGGCAACCCGAGGACTTTGACCCGGACACCTATGACGTGGAAGAAAAATTTCGTTTTGGCGGACACGTCCATCTGTTAGCAGAATGGTACCTTTCTCGAAGCCTGACCATCTTCTCGCGTTATCGGGCCGACTTTTATATCGCTTCCCAACAGGATGCTATTGTCTTCCAACCGGCGGTCGGATTTCGTATTAATTTTTAGACTTCACCATGGAAAACGATACTGAGGTAAAAGAGCTTTGGAAAGGTCATCCTCACCCAGCGGTAAATTTTTGGGTTTTTGTCTCCTGTCTTCTGCTCGTTACGGCTCCCTATGCCCTGTATTGTTACGTTAAGACCAAACGGACAATCTACCGCTTAAATACCGAATGGCTTATGGTACAAGACCCGCAATTTGCGGCGGTTAAAGTCGGCGAGATCAAGGAAATCAACGTGCATAAACCGCGAATCTATGGATGGTTAGGCTTGGCTGATTTGCTCGTTAGAACGGAATACGATACGATATATTTGCGGGGGTTGTTAGCGTTTGATGAGGCGAAACGCACCATAGAAAAGCATCAAAAGCAACTACAGGCCCAGGATTAGTATGTCATCTTACCCTAGATTTTCTACCTTTACTCGTTAGAAAATCATACTTGGGTGGATATTCGTAACTTTTGTCAGGATCTTGCCGATTTCAAGCTACGCTACGGCCATACCTATGTACCCCCGTACCCGGAGTTCTCCGATCTATACCGACAATCGGTTTTTGCTAGGGAAAATCCGGAAGAAGCCCCGAGCTGTCTGAGTGAATTAGCGTTTCCTTTTGAGGCGGACAATTATGCGTGTCGCTGGATGTTTAATTATTATTTATTACGCCAACATGTGCGTGATCATGGAAATGACAATATATCCAATCTTTACCGTCAGAATAGACGGCTATATGCCTGGATACTTCGTCAACGGCAACAAGCCGCTTCCTTATCGCCCACCCGTAAAGCAATGCTGGACGATATTAACTTTTCCTGGGATCGTTCTTTTTCCTCATTTTGGGAACAAATGTTCAAGATGCTGAAGCGCTTTTACAAGAAGCATGGCCATACCCAGGTACCGAGCACGTATGTTGACCAACGGTTGGCGGAATGGGTGAAACGCCAGCGTCGTTTTTCTGACAATCTGACTGCCGACCAAAAAAAACGGTTAACCGATGTAGGGTTTCAGTTTGACATGCCCCGCCAACGGGATTTGACATTCGAGGTATACTTCAATTTGTTAAAGAAATTCAAGGATGAGCACGGCCATACCAACGTAACGATATATTACCCCAATAAGAAGTTATTTAATTGGGTACGCTCTTTACGGCAAAACGAAGAAAGGCTAGAGGATGCCCGTCGGGCCCGCTTAAAAAGTATAGGGTTTGAATTTAAGTCCGATAAAGCGGCGAAAAAGGCACGGAAATGGCGGGAACAATATGAGCAAGTGGCTGAGTCATTACGCCTGACCAACAAGCTACCCGATGATGTTCGTCTTCAGAATTGGTACTTTCGGCAAAAAGCCGGTAAATCAAGCGTTACGGAGGAAGAAAAGGAGTTGCTCAAGAAAATAGGCATCATTCTTCCCTGATATCCTCTTGCCCCGGCGGGGAAGCGCTCACGCACAAGCTAATGCTTTACGTTGAGAGACACTCGCCAATGCCCTGGCGAGGATATTGTTCCCACGATCTGGCTACGCTCAGAATCTTCATGGCATGTTTGTAGAATCATGCGAGCTGGCCGGGTGTCCGTTTCTTGGGCGAGTTTGCGGCAGCGGGAACACACCCGTGCAATCTGCCAATTGGCAGGGCAGTAGATCATATCTACTTTTGGGCGTTGCTGGCAAATGAAATTGAACCACTTGAGATAGTGTAGCCTCTATGGTATCCAGTAAATACATAGCATGAAGATAAGCAAAAGGGGAGGTAATAGTACGATACTATTGGTAGGCTTGGGAGAGGGTAGGGGGTGCAAAAAGAAAAATTGAAGAACGAAACACTTGACACCCGTAACGTATCGTGTTACGTTTACGTATGATTGAGAGTATCAAACACAAGGGCTTAAAGCGGCTCAATGAGCGAAACGATGTTTCAAGGCTGCCCGCCGAGCACTTGCCAAAGATACGAATGGTCTTAGGGCTAATGACTCGGGTGCAGACCTTGCAAGATATGAATTATCCGGGGTCGGGCTTACATAAGCTCACCGGCGATCTGGCCGGATTTTATGCCGTGAAGATTTCTGGTAACTACCGGATTATCTTCCTCTATGGAGAAGGTGAATTTAAAGACGTAGTTTATATTGATTACCAGTAAGGATTAAGAAATGTTGAAAATGGGTATGCAACCGGAACATCCCGGTGCAATATTAAAAGAAATGTATATGGAACCGCTTGGGCTGACGATTACCGAGACCGCCCAAGCGTTAGGGATTGCCCGTAAGAACTTATCGGCTATCGTGAATGGAAGGGCCGGTATTAGTACCGATATGGCCGTTCGGTTATCCGAAGCCTTCAATACCTCGGCGGAGGTGTGGGTCGGGCTGCAAAAAGACTATGATCTATGGCAATCCGAACAAACCATTGATCGCCACGCCATCAAGCACCTGTACGATAACATTCCGGCGTAGTAGGGTAGAGGAAATGTCTAAAACCAATTACCAATTTTATGAAGGCTTCCGAACCGTTAAGAAAGATAGCTGTAGAGTTTGGATTGTAGGGTGTGTCCCAAACATCCTAGGGTAACCATCTGTAATCTGGATCGTTGCAAGATGCGTTGCAGTCCAAATTTGTACCAGTTCTGCAAAATAATACCCAAGCCCTACGGGGACTAGTCCAAGGTCGGGGCAACCTGTTTGTGTAGGAAATTTGTAGTAAGTCAAAAACCAGCGGGAACGATTACCGACACCCGACCGACTTCTTCACTCAAAAAATCGCCCATTACGGTATCTACTACGTACATCCTATCTTTATCAACAGATTCTCTATCCACCACCGGAGCAACTAGGGGCAAAGAGTCGGGATACCCTTTTACTAACGCTACTAGCAAATCACCGTGGTAATGTGTAGCTAAGCTTACTGTTTCTAATTCCATCATAACTTTTTTCTGCTTACTTACTTGGTTGAAACGAAGATAATAATCTGATAGACAGTTAATTATTAGTAGCCAAGTAAGTAACAATTGTATCAAAATTTACCAATCGCCCCGCTCGTTACCAAGGTTTTGGGGCACTGAAGGCACAAGTTAGTTCTCAAAAAGTGGCTTTTAACAGGTAGCCTGCTAGGGTAAACATCCTCAAATAGTTGATTATCAAGATATTACGCAGCTCTAAAAGGTCGATAGGATCGATTAAAACAATCAACAACATCGATGTGGTTACTACGGTTATTATTCAATACAGCCTCTGAGAATGATCACATACTCTAGTATGTACGGTGAGCATAAGTGTCCTTATTAGCGTGATCAATAGCGATAGCAATATCCTAAAATCGGCAGTTTACTCGGGGAAACAGTGTATAGTTGATGAAATTTTGAATGAAGACATTTGAGTCCAAGTTTATTGAACAGGGCAACACTTCATATGACTTTTTCCCATTATTAATGCCGTTTTTTCCGCTTTTTCATGTCTTATACGCGTATTCCATATGTGTAGAATGACCATTTTCATATCGTTTTGAACGAATACATATAGCGAAGCTTCCCGTTAGTCACGGATTGGTTGTACTCTCCCTTTTTATTTTGGTAATTCAAAACAATGTTGTTCAACAACTAGACGGCAAAAGTCTGAAATTGTTTGACGGTCAGAAAGAGCTATACAATAACTGACTAATATAATGAAGTCAGGTAAGCAAAACCACAGACGTAAAACATCTGACGGTACCAGCAAAACCCTAGACAGTTCTGCGATACATTTATATTACCCTCTCAACCTAGCTGCTATGATCGTTTCCATCCAACATACGCCCGGCACCATCAAAAAACAATTTTTTCAAATCGAAACAGTTTGCGATTTCGTAATGCATTACGTGGATGTAGCGGCGAAGATCAATATCTACTTTGAAACAGTGAATGAGCAGCTCACGTATTTCCGCTATTTACAAGACTTTTTTGATGCGGTTTCAGAGGCTCAACAATTCTCTGAGCGCAAATGGCAATCCAGTATTAATTCCTTATCAGCCGACTTTGATACTGCTGCTTAGTAAAAATATAAAAAACATTTAGTGTTTTTAAAAAGTTTATGTACCTTGGCTAACGTTGTTGCTATTCAACAGCTTTAATACACTTACCATGTTTTCGAATGGCTATTGAGTGATTTGTAAAAAATAAT
>JBCDIO010000128.1:0-7614 GCA_038748815.1 Bacteroidota bacterium | reverse complement strand
TGATAAAAAGCCGCTTTTTGGAATTGGTAAAGACCAGGATGAAACCTTCTGGAGTTCCGTTTTCCGCCACGCTCTGCTCAATGGACTACTCTTCAAAGACATTGAGACCTATGGCCTGTTAAAGCTTACTAAATCTGGCGAACGATTTATAAAGGAACCCAAGTCGATTGAAATTCCACTCAATCATAACTACGATGCCGAGGGCATTGAAGAAGATAATCAGCCAGTAAAAGCGGCAGTACTCGACGAAGTATTAGTTAAGCAATTAAAAGACTTACGTCGGCAAGTTGCAAAAGATAAAGGCGTTCCTCCTTTTGTGATTTTTCAGGATCCTTCCATCCAGGACATGGCTACGCAATACCCGGTTTCGATGGACGATATGGCCAATATTACCGGCGTAAGTAAAGGGAAAGCGATACGCTATGGCCGACCCTTCATTCAATTGATCAAAGAGCACGTTGAAGCAAATAATATTGAACGCCCAACCGACTTCGTCGTTAAGCAGATTGCGAATAAGTCTAAAATTAAAGTGAATATCATCCAGGGGATCGACCGTAAAATCCCCGTTCCGGATATTGCTTCGTCCAATAACCTTTCGTACGATGACCTACTACAAGAAATGTACGCCATCGTGGCCTCTGGAACGAAGCTCAATATCGATTACTATATCGAGGACTTTGTAGATGAATACTCACGGGA
Organism: Bacteroidota bacterium; assembly: GCA_038748815.1. GTDB lineage: Bacteria > Bacteroidota > Bacteroidia > Chitinophagales > Saprospiraceae > JBCDIO01. Next base: position 6,915 of record JBCDIO010000128.1, on the reverse strand, counting down.
CGATATCTACGATTACTTCATGGAAGCAGATACGGATGGTCTGGATCTGGCTTTCGAAGAATTAAAAGAAGACGATATTACTATGGAGGAAATACAATTGGTTCGCATCAAGTTCATGTCGGACTTGGCGAATTAAGCCCCTTTCTTCTACCGCATATTTTGTAATTTGGAGGTCTCCCCGACTACTGGTCAGGGAGACCTTCTCACGTAAATGGCCAAGGTTTTGTAAACCATCGAATTCGGAAAAATTGACCTATGAAAGTTTTGATCATCAATGGCCCCAATCTTAATTTACTGGGGCGTCGGGAACCGACGATCTACGGTAAGCAAAGTTTTGAGGAATACTTCGAGACTTTGCAAATGGAGTTTCCGGGAATTACCTTGCACTATTTTCAAAGTAATTGGGAAGGGGCACTCCTTGAAAAATTGCACGAAGCGGGGTTCTCCTACAACGGGATCGTACTAAACGCGGGTGCGTATACCCATACCTCCATTGCTTTGGCCGATGCCATTTCGGCGATTGAATCCCCCGTGATCGAAGTTCATATTTCGAATGTGCACACCCGGGAAGCCTTTCGGCATCATTCGTACCTCAGCCCGGTTTGTGTAGGGTCGATTGTTGGGCTGGGATTAAAAGGGTATCAATTAGCTGTCGAATATTTTCTTTCCTAGATCTATCTATGGGCACACTTATACCACTAATGGTAGCTCTTGGAAAATGGATCCAAGCAAAAAGGGACTATTCCTCCAGTGGAATAGCCCCTTTTTGATCAATTCACATTGATCCGTAGATCGATGATCCGCAAGCGTCGTTTCTTATTAAACCGGAAGGTACGATGTTTAAATAGTTGTTGGATCAAAAAGCCAGTAGCGATGGCCGACCCCGTTACCGCAAAATCTCCCCAAGAATAAGGATCGTTCTCATCCACCAGAGACGCTACCAAAGAATATCCACTCCAAGCGGCTCCAAATAAGTAAATATTAGTGCCAAGGGGCTTTGACCAGCGCTGTGGGTCATAGGTGCGAAAGGCCGCAATCTGGTCTATTTTGGTAAATTGATGATTAAATACTACTAACGTATCCGAAGGTATAATTTGGATGATTTCGGCATTGCGCCAGGAATCTTCTCCAATCAGTTGGTAGGTAATATCATCTCCAATCCGAAATTTTTTAGTCTTGGCATTGGTAGATTTTTCCATTTGCAGATAGAGTTGACCGCTAGCCCCCCAAGGCAGCATTAGCAAGAATACACAGGCGAGTGTCCAACGCATGGCATAGTGTTTTTTGGAATGAGTGTTGAAAGAACGATTTGGTACTCAAGGCGTCTTTGCCAAATACTAAAGCAACGAATCAACGAGCATGTTCTAAAGGCTCCCGTTTTTTGCATCCGGTTGGTTCGCCGCGGCATTCCGTAATTTTTTAGCCAGGCGTTTCATCAGATTTTTCATGCTTCTTTCGATATCTTGGTAGGGTAATTCTTTTCGGCCCGTGTAAATAAAAAGAATAGCCAGTTGGCGGTCGGTAGGCTGGTACTGATCCAATAAACGACTCTTTTGTAAGCGGTACGCTTCTCGCATTCTGCGCTTCAGCCGATTGCGTAAAACGGCTTTGCGAAAGGATCGTTTAGGTACCGTAACCGCAATCTGTACAGGGCTCTCAGTTCCCTCCAATGCGCGCTCCCACCAAATCATACGAATGGGGGGAATACCCAATGATTTACCCTCGCGAAACAGGGTTTGCAATACCTTTCGGCTTTTTAATCGTTCCGCCTTCGTCAATCGGAAATCACTCATGCGGGGAAGATCGGTAATTTTTTATTGAGAATGGACATAGAAGGTAAGAATGGCCGGGTGAAGTGGATTTTTTCCCAGCATGGGAAGATCTACCTTTACCAAATGCTCTGTATTACAACCATTGAATGTCAAGTTATTCTTCCAATCATCTCCCTATCCACGCTTGGGCGGAGGCGGACCGTCCCAGGGAAAAGCTTTTACTCCGAGGAGCCAGACACCTCTCTAACGCTGAGCTATTAGCCATTTTATTGCAAGGGGGAGCCGCTGGACAAAGTGCTATTGACCTAGCCAGAAGTATCTTACAACAAGAAGAAGATTCACTATCTAAGCTCCTGCATCTACCCATCCAAACTCTGTGCGAACACCGGGGGATTGGTCCTGCCAAAGCGGCGATCCTGCACGCCTGCGGAGAATTGAGCAACCGACTACAGCATAGTCCCACTTCGGACCGTCCCCAAATCCGACAATCACAGGATGCCTTTCAACTCCTCTATCCGATGCTGCGCGATCTGCCCCACGAAGAGTTTTGGATTCTTTTGCTGAACCGGGCCAATCGAGTCATGACCAGCCTATGTATTAGTTCCGGAGGTGTTTCAGGGACTGTGGTAGACGCTAAGGTCGTATTTAAAAAGGCTCTGCTCGGAAAAGCTTGTAGCCTCATTCTGGCCCATAACCATCCTAGTGGAAATCTACAGGCAAGTGCCGCGGATCGTAGCTTAACTAAAAAGCTAGTGGCTGGAGCCAAACAGTTAGACTTAAGCATCTTGGACCATCTGATCATTGCTGGCGAAGGGTACTTGAGCTTTGCCGACGAAGGCTGGTTATAAAAAGCGTTACCAAAGTGGGGGAGGCAGAGATTCGGGCATTTATCCCGCTTTTTCCGTTCCTTTGTACCGCTGAAAGCTACCCAGGCAACTAATTAGGTTCCTCCTTGTTATGTTAAATGCTTGTTTGCAGCTTAATGATGAGCCTCCAAACAAGTACTAAGTACAGTTGCCTGGCTACTTCCGAATGCACGATCTATGAGTGAATCCAACCAATTTGATTACCGGCTCCTTGGACGGGTCATACGATTAGCAAATCCGTATCGGCGGTTTCTAATTGCAGCGGCTGTTTTGGCGATTATTATGGCACCAACGGCTACCCTCAGACCCTATTTGGTGCAGGTGATGGTCGATCAGCATATTTTCAATTACGATATTGCGGGAATGGTTACGGTAGCCATGTATCTTATCATGGCTTTGCTGGCTGAAGCCATTTTGAATTACCTCTTTATCTACACTACCAACTGGCTGGGTCAATCGGTGATCCGCGATCTACGCGTTCGCGTTTTTAACCACCTTTCCAGCCTGCGACTTAATTATTTTGACCGAACGCCCATCGGGACTTCTACCACCCGTACCATCAATGATATTGAAACAATCAATACCATTTTTACACAGGGGGTCATTACCATTATCGCTGATTTACTGACCCTTTTCGCCGTACTAGGAATCATGTTTTATACCTCTTGGCGGCTTACTTTGATCTGTCTGACTACGATGCCCTTTTTGATCGTAGCTACCTACATATTTAAGGAGAAAGTAAAGCATGCCTTTCAGGTGGTGCGCACGCAAATCTCTCGGATGAATGCCTTTTTGCAAGAACGGATCACCGGTATGCGGATCGTCCAGATCTTTAATGCGGAAAAGCAAGAGATGGATCGTTTTAAGGTCATCAACCGAGAATACACACAAGCAAACCTGGATTCCATTCTATATTATGCAGTCTTTTTTCCGGTGGTAGAAATTATCTCTGCTGCTTCATTGGGGCTGATGGTTTGGTGGGGTGCCGTGCACAGTCTTTCGGGAGAAATTACCCCCGGGATGCTGATTGCTTTTCCCATTTACCTAACCATGTTGTTCCGCCCCATTCGGATGTTGGCCGATAAGTTCAATACTCTGCAAATGGGTCTAGTAGCCGCCGACCGGGTTTTCAAAGTCCTGGATCGCACCGAATTTATCGATAACAAAGGGACCATCATTCCAGAACGATTCTCCGGCAAAGTCAATTTCGAAAAGGTTTGGTTTGCTTATACAGCCCGGGATTACGTTCTCAAAGACATCAACTTTGAGATAAAACCGGGAGAAACACTGGCCATTGTCGGAGGAACCGGCTCTGGAAAATCTACCATCATCAATATTCTAAATCGCTTCTACGAAATTCAGAAAGGAGATATTCGCATCGATGATCGCTCCATCAAAGAGTACGAATTATTGGCCATGCGCGAACGGATTGGCCTGGTCTTACAAGATGTCTTTTTATTTTCCGGCTCCGTACTGGATAATATTACTCTCCGCAATGGTTCTATCTCTCGCGAAAAAGTGATCGAGGCCGCTAAAATGATCGGAGCACACGAATTCATTATGAAACTGCCCGGCGACTACGAATATCAAGTAATGGAACGAGGAGCGACCTTATCAATGGGGCAACGGCAATTGATCTCCTTTGTACGGGCTTTGGTGTTTGACCCAGATATCCTCATTCTAGACGAGGCAACTTCATCTATTGATCCAGAAACGGAAAGTGTGATCCAATACGCCATCGAGAAATTGATCAGTAAGCGAACCTCGATCATTGTGGCACACCGGCTTTCTACCATTCGCCACGCCGACCACATTATGGTGTTAGATAAAGGCAAAATTTTGGAATACGGAACGCACGAAGAGTTACTGGCGGAAGAAGAAGGGCACTACAAGCAACTCTACGAAATGCAATTTCTGGATATCGCTGCTTCTAATTAACCTTTCCTGTTCGTCGAACATTTTTTGTTACTGGGGCCTCCAGACTAAGTCTACGTCTTTTACTCCTTGCAGAAGACCAACATATCCTTAAATTAGGGGTTGTAATTATAGGAGTGTGGCATTTATCTCGCTCCCAGTAAAATTAAACCAATCATGACACAATCGCGCGGGCAATTCGAATTCAAGGGCAATACCCTCATGGGCATGGTTATTCTTGTTTTGGGACTACTAGCCGTATTTTTTGTAGCAAGAGGTATTTTCTGGATTCTATCCCAATTGGCCGTATTCTTTTTGATCGGCACCTTGATCCTAGATTATAAAGTGATCGTGAACTACGGAAAATGGATTGGCGATCTTTTTAAGCGCAACATTTGGTATGGGGTTGCGGCGAGTGCCTTATCATTAGTTGGGTACCCAGTATTAGCGGTTTTCTTATTCTTTCGGGCCTACATGAGCTGGCGCCTGAAAAGAGTACAAAAAGAAGTGGAAGAACAGCGCGCCGGCGAGTATATCGAATACGAAGAACTGGATAGTAAGATCGAAAAGCGAATCGAATTACCACCGATCGAAAAGCAAGAGCGACCAGCTGAAAAACGGAGCGATTACGATCAATTATTCGACTAAGGCTACATGTTAGCTGTCTTAATGTTCCTCGGGGGGCTGCTTCTACTGCTCTACGCAGCCCTCATGCAATGGTATCACCAAACCCGTCAATTACTCCCTACTTTTCATCTTGCCGAAGATTACGAGCCTCAAGTTCCTCTAATCATCCTGATTCCGGCCCGCAACGAAGAAACCTCTATAGAGGCTTGTCTCCGTTCTCTTCAAACGCAGCATTATCCTTCACATCTATGGCGTTGTATTGTTATTGACGATCACTCTACGGACCAGACTGGCCATCGAGTACTGGATCTACAAGATACCCGGATTCAGCTTTTAAAGCTCGCTGACGAAGGAGCTATGGAACTTGCTGGTGGCAAAAAACAAGCGCTACAACTAGGCATTGACCGGAGCACCGAACCATTTGTGCTAACCACCGATGCCGATTGTATCCTTCCGACCAACTGGCTTCGCTCTATGGCCTATCATTTTGAGTGCAAACGGGCTTGGTTCGTTTCAGGCAACGTTGTATTTACGCCCGATCAGAATGGATTTGAACGCTTTCAAGCACTGGATTTACTGGGCATGATGGGCCTTACCATGGCCGGTATTGCCAGTGGGATGATGCATCTCGGAAATGGGGCAAACTTGGGCTTTGCTCGGGAAGCTTTTCTAGCCGCGGGGGGATACACCGGAAACGCGGATAGGGCCTCCGGCGATGACGTCTTTCTGGCTCAGAAAATAGGAGCACTGGCCCCCGACCGTATGTTTTACCTTGCCAATCCCACTTTAGCTGTCCAAACACCACCGGTCCCCAGTTGGTCAGCTTTTGTGCAGCAACGGGTCCGCTGGGGAAATAAAACCGGGCAGTATTCGGATAAGCGCCTGATTGCCGTAGCCGCACTGGTGTTTTTTCTATGCCTGTGGATCCTATTGGCTATTCCGGCCAGTCTTTGGTTGGGTAGTCCATTGTTCCTCGGGGCTCTAGGTGTATGGCTAGGGAAGGCTTTGGTCGATTACCATTATTTGTCTAGCTTGGCCAACGCGTTTGATCGCCCCGACTTGCTACATTCTTTTTGGTTGTCAGAATGGTACCATACCATTTACATAGCTTGGGTGGGAATCCTAGCAAACGTGCAACAAAATTACCGTTGGAAAGGTCGAAAACTGCGTTAACTGTCCATGATCGCTTACAATCTTGAGCAAGCTTTGCCCCAGGCGACTACCGTGCAGGAATTGCACTTGGTCGGACGTGGTCTGCGTACGCTAGCTCCAGAAATTGTTCAATGCAAGAATCTCCGCAAGATGGTACTGCGCCGAAATCAATTGACCACCCTTCCCACCTGGTTAGCGGAGCTTCCTTCTTTAGAAGAAATCGATATTAGCGATAATCCCTTTGTCCACTGGCCTGATCATGTTGGGCCTCAACTATTGGTCTTGAATGCCGAGAATACAGCACTGAGGCTGAGCACCGATACACTTCGGGCCTTTCCCAACCTGCGTATGCTCAATTGTGCCGGATGTACCTTGGAAGGCGAGGCGGCTACTCTTTATTTACCTCCCCACCTCGAGCAACTGATCTTTCGAAAGCTTGCGGCCAAAAAGCTTCCACAGGGCTTGTTGCACTTAAGTCGATTGAAAATACTAGATGCTTCCCAGAATCAGCTCACCCAATGGCCTCGTGATTTACCAATAAGGTTAGAGTCCTTGAATCTATCGTATAACCGAATTCGGTCGGA
>JBCDIO010000127.1:0-7625 GCA_038748815.1 Bacteroidota bacterium | reverse complement strand
TTTGGCCGCAGTAACCGCTCCACCACTACTCATTCCAGAAAAAACGGATTCCCGACGAGCTAGGTCACGCATCATACTAGTCGCTTCTTCGGCCGACACATCAATGATTTGATCAACTCGTTCTGGCTCGTATATTTTGGGTAAAAAAGCCGGAGACCAACGACGAATTCCCGGAATCCGAGAACCGTCTACCGGCTGTACCCCCACAATCTGGATGGCCGGATTCTTTTCTTTTAAATAGCGAGAAACCCCCATAATCGTTCCGGTTGTCCCCATAGAAGAAACGAAATGCGTAATCTTCCCTTCGGTGGCTGCCCAAATTTCTGGCCCGGTGGTTTGATAGTGCATCCCATAATTATCCGGGTTACCAAATTGGTTTAGCATAAAGTACCCGCCTTCTTGCACTTTCTGTTCGGCGTATTCGCGAGAGTACTCAATCGTCTTGGCAGCCGGGGTAAGCACCACCTCCGCTCCGTAGGCCTGCATGGTTTGCACTCGTTCTGCCGTTGCACTTTCTGGCATAACCAGCGTAATGGGAATGTCGAACTGCTGGGCAATCATAGCCAGAGCAATCCCGGTATTTCCGCTGGTTGCTTCAATCAGGCGAACCCCTGGTTTAATATCTCCCCGCTCTACCGCACCTTTGATCATACCGTAGGCAGCGCGGTCTTTTACACTCCCCCCTGGGTTATGCCCTTCCAGTTTCCCGAAAACCTGTACCCCTTCTTTTTTCACTACCTTTTGTAGTTCGACCAAGGGTGTATTGCCGATTAAGTCCAAAATACTTGACATAAAAAATCTATGCTTTTTCGCCAACCCGTGTGTTGTTAGCGTCTACTTTTCGATACTGAATTTCCGCTTTATAATACAGAATAGAGTACGGAGGTACACTTTTCGTAAGCCAGACGTTACCTCCAATCGTTGAGTTATGTCCAATGGTTGTTTCTCCTCCCAGAATGGTGGCTCCTGAGTAGATAACCACCTGGTCTTCGATCGTCGGATGACGTTTGGTCTCTGCCAACGCTTTGGTGACGGATAGAGCCCCTAAAGTGACCCCTTGATAAATCTTCACCTGATTACCGATTATTACGGTTTCTCCAATCACTACCCCGGTACCATGGTCAATACAGAAGGAATCACCAATCGTTGCCCCAGGGTGAATATCGATCCCGGTTTTACTGTGCGCATGTTCTGTTAGAATGCGAGGAATTAAAGGGATGCCTAGGTTACGGATACAGTGGGCTATTCGGTAGACAGCAATAGCAAAAAAGCCCGGATAGGTGCGGATGACCTCCGTTTGATTGACCGCCGCCGGGTCTCCCGCAGAAATGGCCATTGCATCCAAAAGAAGCCGATTCCGAATAGTGGGAAGCTCTTCGAAGAAGGTGTCTTCTAATTCCTTTGGATTGATATCGTACTGCTGAGCAAGCGTAGTGAGAAGATTATAAAAAGCGAGGCGAACCTCCGAAAAGTGTTGCTCAAACTCCCGCGCATTGTCGTATCGCCGATCTGCTAATTCTGGAAACAAAAGCTTTAACAACCCCGCGATGACCGCACAAACCCGGTCCGGAGAAGGAACGTGGGTAGTACTTCGGTGCGCTTGATACAGGCCATCGAGAAATTGCCGATTCATGGTTGATCATTTATTGAATAAAAACACGCGGTACATATTCAAGGTTGGATTATTTATAACCGAACGCAAGAAATTAACGAGCTTTTTCTATCCCAAATACTAGATAAGGTCCAATAAAATCATGTTCAAGGTTGGATCCTTTTGGATTGCCTTCAACCACGGCGATCGATCTTCTTGTAAAGCGCGCAGGATTTGCAGGCGTAAATCCGCTGGCCAGCCTTCCCATTTCAAGAAAGCAATGAGGCCAGCCGGAGACTTGATTTTCTGGTGTTTTAAGTAGCTACGCATCTGATCCATTACTCTCGATAAAACGGGGAAGGATTGGTGGCTAACCCCCTGCCAGGGGGCCAATACGGCCTGCAAACTACCCTCCTGCGCAGCCTGTAATAATGCATCTGAGGTGGGTAAACGCTCTAAACCCAAGCGCAAATACTCTAAAAAAGTAGCAACACCTTGCTCCCCGAGTAATCCTCCACCAATGCTAAAAAGTAAAGACTCTTTCTCCTGCCACGTTGGGATCGACTTGATGACCTGTAAAAACTGAGTAAACGAACGTGGGGTCACTATATCCAAATCAAAGAAATGGGGGTAAAAACGCGTAAAAAGAATACCCCGAGCATCGAGTCCTTCTTGTACGGCCCAATCTTGCCAAGCCGACAAATCAAATTGTAGCTCTACGTGCAACATGCGATCCAATAAAGCCGAATCCATATGGGTAACGCTGAAGTCTTCGCGATCCGGATTAGCGGTCAGCGCGATGATCCATCCTTTGGGCAAAGACCAATCTCCAAGCTGCTTCCGTTGGAGAAGCTGCATCATTCCCCGTAGGATACGTTCGTCGGCGCGGTTAACATCATCGATCAGTAGTAGTCCCGGTCCCGGTTCTCTAGGCACCCAGGCGGGTGGAACCAATTTTGTAGTTTGCTGCCCATCCCCCATGACATGAATTTGGGGCATTCCCGTAAGATCCCCCATTTCTTCAAATTGGGCGGGAGCTAAGTAAGTAAAGGCCCATCCTCTAGAACGAGCAAAGGATTCCACTATTTGTGTTTTTCCTAAGCCTGGTTCTCCCCAAACACAGATAGGCAGAAGATCAGGTATACGCTCTGATTCGACTTGCGCTCCCCAGAAAGAAAGTAACTCGATCAACTGCGGAGGCTTGATCAACCGCCCGTAGGAAAAAGTTTGCTCGTTCATGTATTGATCATCAATGTTTGACCTGGAAAACGGGACCAGGTGTTTAGAGGCGTTTCTTGATGCCCAAAAATCGTCCACAAAACGGGGGTATTGGTAGATATCCGAGGCGGGGGTGCCATTCCGTCGGTAAAATAGATGAGCGCATCATAAACCGAATGTTCTTGGAGGAAACGAAAAACCGGATTAAAATCCGTTCCACCCCGCCCCGCAATAGCCCTTGGCATGGTTCCCGAATAGGTATACTTTCGCTGAATCTGATAATCGGATTCGATGACCTCTATCCTTATACCTAAGCGATATAGCTTGTTGAGCTCCGAAAAAAAAGCCTGTAGTAGTTCCTCCTTAACGCTACCCGAAGTATCTAAAGCCACTAAAAGGCTACCCTTTTTACGATGCTTGATCCCCGGGTAGTTCCCGTATCGTTTGCTTTGTCGGCGACTAGAGTAAGCCATCACTTTTCTTCCGTATCTCCAGACAAATCGACGCAGGACCTGTTGCCAAGACACCTTTGGTCGGGTGATAAAATGCTCCACAAAAGCCATTAATGGGCTCGAAAAACCAGTCTGCCCTACCCGCCGAGCACGGCCTACTAATTGTTTATAAAATAAGGTATGGAGAGCTATTTCTTGGGGCATTTGATCCAACCAAACGGCATGCATCGCTTGCTGTGCAGTATAGGAGGCCGGTAGTTGTATCAAATCTGCTTTAAGACTTAACGAGTCCCAATCCGAGATGGAATAGGCCCACTTAAATGCTTCTTGGGTAGAACCAGCGAAATGTCCCAAATGAAAGGCAACCTGGCCATCCAAGAGGTGATCAAGTACTGGGTTCTTTTGCAGTACAGCATATTGATGGGGGTGCCCTAAGATGAAATGGGCGATAGCATGCTCCATGGAAAGCCCGAAGTCTTCTGGCGAAATAGCTACTAACCAATTCGGATGGAAAAGTAAGGTGGGTCGTCCAAGATGCCAGGCAGTGATTACGCCCTCCGGAATTTCTTTAGAAAAACGGCGATCAAATTGCTGCAGCCACCAGTTCCATTCGGGAGCTTCCTGGATCCAAGTCTGACAGTATTGACTAAAGCGATTGAGCATCCTTGAAGATAAGCAAGTAGTTCATACTTGTACTTTGTAACTTAAATAAATGAATATTTTGACCGAGAAGAATTTTGTGCAGATCAAGGCGCGCAGGGCTCGTAGCCATAGCTACGAAGGCGAGCGCGTAATGATGAGCGGGGCAAAAGAACCCGGCAAAAAGTATAGAAATGTAGGTTACAAAGTACTAAGTCTATGTTTTTCTCACAATTACGGGGAAGGGAATACGGATACGCCCCGAGGTAAGGGCATAAAGACTTGGCACCGATTGATCCACGCCACCAACGAAAAACGGCCCCCCAAAACTGGGAGGCCGCTCTCGTATTCATGTATTCGAATCTCAATTAATCCATAAGCACATAACGCTCGGTCACTTGTTGACCGTCTACTTGTAATTGTACAAAGTAGGTTCCTGAACCCAATCCCTGCAAACGAATTTCCTCCCGTAGAGAGGCCGTTTGTTGTGCCGGTACTTCGTACACCATTTGTCCAAGCGTATTAAATACCCGTACCGATAAAGTCCGGGTTTCATTCAAGTCCGCTTCCAACTGGAAGGTACCCGTACCTAAATTCGGGAACAAGCGGAATGCCTCCAAGCCTTCAATCTCCGTCACTGCTACATTCACAATCTCTACCGTCAGCGAGTAGGTATTTTCACAAGTACCATTGCTTACCGTTAAGGTAACCGGATACACACCATCCGCTGCGTAGAAGTAGGTTGGATTTTGCTCGTCTGTGAAGTTTCCATCACCAAACTCCCAGAACCAAGAAACGGCATCGGTCGATAGATCCGTGAAGTTAAACTCTGCCCCCGCCTGGGTAAATTCGAAGAATGCTTCTGGCGCATCCAACGTTTCTACCAATACTTCTACTTGATCACTGAAGCAAGAAGCAGCCCGTACTTCCAGATTATAGAAGAAGTAGTAGAAGTTATTACCAGACGTAGCATTCGTTCCTACGATACTAGCAATTCCTCCAAGTGGATATGGGAAAATAGGGCCCGTATTATTTCGGAATAGAGACATTTCTGTTCCTCCCAAAATGTAAGTACCCGGTGCTGGGGCAACCAGCCCAAGATCAATGGTACTCTGCCCGTCTTCAATGAAAACTACTTTCGAATCTACTACGGCACCCGTTTCATCGAATAGCTCCACCACCCGGTTTCCTGGGCCATCTGCATCCACCCAACAGGAAACAATTTCCATCGGCTGAGTAACATCGATGATAATACCCCGCATGTAATCGACATTAAAAATGCCGCCACCACCAAAGGTGTTATCTTCTGGACCACCAAAATCGGAGGGGCTTTGAATCTCATTCTCAACGGAATAGACCGTATTACCATTCAAGACTGGCGTTGTGAAAGTCTCACCAGTGAATACCAGCGTACCATTCTCGTACCAGTTGATCACACCCGCTCCACTCGCTGAAAGCGTGGCGGAGGTACCGTCACAAACAGCATCTACATCGTCTACCGTTGGAGCATCTGGGAAATCAACAACTACGGTAAGACTAGCTTGATCCGTACCGATAGTGTTAGAAACCGTTAAAACGACTTCATACGTTCCTTCTTCCGTGTAAACATGAGATGGGTTTTGCTCATTAGACGTTGAACTATCTCCAAAGTCCCATTCCCAACTCTGGGGCACATCAACCGACGAGTCGGTGAAGAAAAACAACCCAGAACAGCTTTCTAAGGCACTTACATCAAACTGAGCAGAAGGAGCCACGGTAGGAACTAAACAGGAAGGAGCGATATCGAAAGCTTCCACCTGATCAAAACGATTACCAATCTCACCTTGATCGGCACTATAACCTAAACCGCGAGCGGCAAATACCTCCCACAATAAACATTGGTGCTCCCCACCGTAAAGAGCCATATCCGCAGCCAAAATCGCATCCCGACCATCCACGAAGCCAGGGTTACAAGGCTGCAACTTCATACCTTCCATTACTAGCTGTAGAGCGACGTTGTTTCCACCTTCTCCGTTGTAGAAGTCTGTATCGAAGCCGTAAATATCAATCAAAGCCCAGGTCATATCCCACAACATCGTACACCAAACGAAACCGATTCCGTGTGGCTGAGAAATTCCTGCATTATTAGTGGCCGCGTAAGTAAAGTCATTGATCCCTAGATCCCTTGAATACGGAGCGGGACGAATCCCCGTTCCTAAGGTGGATTGGCCAATCGCAAAGGTTCCAATACCTCGAATATCTTCTCCAGTATCCCCTTCTTCCATGGTTAACCATAGTCCTAAGTAATCACTCCAGCCTTCCCCCATCTGGGTAGCTGAACCAAGACAACCACCCGTATTTGGTCCACCCGTCAAACGAATGGATACCCCGTGACCGTATTCGTGACACACAATACCGCTATCAAAGTCACCATCCAAGAAGTTAGACACGATAGAGCTCTCTAGAGTAACCTGTACCGCTTCTGTGTCCAGTACGGTTTTGATCGTTTCGCAGTCGGCCTGGGTGATCATCAAGGAAGGAATACCGATTCCTCCACCGTCTCCACCCATAGCAATGACGCCACCCGCAACATTGTTACAAACTACCACGGCAATGGCACCAGCCGCTTCGGCATTCGCTACTTTATCTACAAAGGGGCAATCTCCCCGATCAATCACTGCGATTTTACCAGCAACGTCATTAGCAATCGGATTACAACCGAGCGTTGGCGTACCTGATTCATCATCAACGACCACTAATTCTCCAACCACTGGATCCCCGAAACCGGGTCCGAAACCAGCCGCCGCCGCTTCGTAGGTTCCAGCAATAGAACTTGGCTCATCTACGGTAAATAAGTTTGGATCTGCTCCGCCACCACCAGTCCACAAATACATCTGGATACGCGCATTACTTCCATCACCCCCAGAGCTAAAGTTGGCATTATTCGTTCCACCACCATCTTGTGCTTCTGCCCGGATGTAATCTCCACTAGCACCACCGTTTCCGTAGTTGTTTTGCTGGAAATTACCCGATGGCTCGTCAAAGCCATAGTTGTAAGTAATATCATGCATCAAGTTACACCAGTAGAATAGATTGGTTACTGCGGCATCTCCATATTCAATGGGCTCAGCCCCCGGAATGTAATCGAAATCGAAGATCAGATCATCACCTCCATCTGGTTCATCTCCCGCCGAAGAGCCAGAGTTATCCAAGTCCAAATAAGCGTGTACGTTATTTCCGCGCGTAATGGTAAACTCAAAGCCATTTTCTCCATCTACATCGTGCCAGCCATATGGAGAAGCCAATGCATTTTCCACATTATCTACTAAAGCCTGATCGCCGTGATTAGGACTTTCTACCGGCATTGGGAAAACTTTATAGCTTCCACCTAGCATCATATTTTCAATGGCGGCTTGCTTCGTAGCCAGAAAGGCATCACGTCCCCGCGTATCGTAGCATAGTTGGTCAGAATGTTCGTGTCCTTCGTGACCAAATTCACAACGAATGACTAAATCGCGGGCTTCTAGCACATGACCAGTCAACGCATCCACGTAGGCCATCCAGCGGTGATCCGCCGATTGGGTATACCATTCAATTTGCCAAGAGAGTAGCAATTTCCCTTCTTCATCTACGAAATAGTTCAAACCCAATTTTACGGGTTCTTGCGCCCAGTCGGTGGCTGCGTATGTAATCGACTGACTCGCATCATTCTTAACGGTTGTGACACCTAGGCTTAGCGGTAAGGC
>JBCDIO010000126.1:0-7636 GCA_038748815.1 Bacteroidota bacterium | reverse complement strand
TGGATGATGATCTAGGTATCACCATACATACCATTGGAGTGGGAGCCAGCCCTTCCTTTGAATCTGAATTAGCAGATATCTCCAATGCCACTGGGGGGCTTACCAAAATCACCCAAGCGCCCGACGAAGACCTCCGGCAGTTTTTCGTGGAAGAATTGGTCGAGGTACTCCGGGATTTCAGTCCGCAGTTAGTAGACTATCGACGCGGGGCTTTTACCCAACGTAAGGAAGAATCATTCGAAATCAACAACACCGCACAGAAAGTGATTTTTAAGGTGAGCTATGATCGGGGAGATGAAGTTGGTGTACAAATTTCGAAAGGTGGGGTCGATGTTTCCAAGTTAGCAGAATATACTCGGGGGGCTCATTACCTGATTATTTCATTCCCCTTCGAGCGACTTCTGACCTTTCAAGCACCGATGTACGAAGGAGATTGGACCCTTACCTTAACGAGTGGTGCCGGTGCCGTTGATTACGAAATCGCCGCCATTGCCGATGAAGCAAGTTTGGACTATCAAATCTACGAGGGGGCCAATCAATACGTAGGAAGCCCTTTGAATCTCAATGCTGAAATCTCGGTAAATGGGGTAAAGATTACCAATGGGGTTACGGTGACTGCCACGATCAAGAAGCCAGGAGAAGGGCTGGGAACTATTCTGAGTACCACCAATGTAGCTACCGCTTCGGGTCTCCCGGACGAATTAGGCTTGAGTTTAGGTGCCCAGAAATTAGCTTCGATCCAGTTGAACGCTGCACTGGCAGAAAAGATCCGCTGGGTGCAGCAGACGGAAACCCTATCCCCCGATGCGGGGCAGGTTTTCCGGGGAGAATATCTTGGTACTTCTGTGCCTGGTACCTATACCATTACCTACGTTATTGAAGGGGAGCATCCTTTCACGGGGCCCTTCCGCCGGGTCGAACAACGTTCGGTAGTCATTCGGTTTGCTAGCTTCGATTTCTCTCTGTCGGATGTATTAACGTCCGTACGATCCGAAGGCTTGCAACAAGTTTGGACTTGGACTTTCACGCCCAAAGATGCATTTGGAAATTACCTTGGGCCTGATTATGCCCATCTACTGAATCTATCGTCCATAGATGGAGATATCAAAAATCTAAAAGACCTTGGCAACGGAAGCTACCGATTTGAAATTTGGACCGATACCGAGGAGGAGCCTAGGGTTCAGATTGGCTTATACGATGAAGTTTGGTACGATGATCCGGTTCCAAGTCCCTCCACGGGGCGTTGGCATCTAAGTCTACACGGTGGAGGAGCGATTCCGAATCAAGCCATGGATTCAGTCTATAATGCAGGCGTCTACGGAAAACTAGACATCGAATATCGCTTGAATGCTCGCCTAAGTGGACAGTTTATTGCCGGGATTAATGGTTTCGGTGGCGGTCTGAATGCTGGCTTTGGTGCCTTACAGATCAAGGCTTACTTACCCATTGGTAAACGAATCGACTTTTTTGGAGAAGTTGGCCCTGGTGTATACCGTCTATTCGGAGAGAATATCATTGGAGGTGGAACCTACGCGGGCTTAGATTTTGGCTTCGGTTTTGATTGGTCATTAACAGATCGTTTCCGTTTGGGGCTTGGCGGTAATTTCGTCCATGTATTCAATCACCCGAATGACTTCAAATGGCTGAATCTGGGACTTGGTGTTCATTATGCATTCTAATTAGCCGGATAAAAAGTGTTGTAATCGGAGCCTTTTCTTAACAAAAAGGCTCCGGTTTCCAGTGAAAAAGCCCGTTTTTCAAGAAAAACGGGCTTTTTTGACAAAATTCTTAAAAAAAAAGTTGCTTTAGAAACTAAAATGACTTATATGTCTTTATATAAAGTGAACTAACAAGTTGTAGCATTGCAGACATTCTTGCAAAAATTAAATATGAACGGGCTTTTTTGTAAACTGCCAGGCCTTAATTATCCCAACTTGTTTGCTTCATATCCATACCTACACGAACGGATCCCCCATAAAGTAAAACATGCTGAGTCTCCCTTTACGGGGTGGTATGAATTCTATTTTGTAATCAATTTTTCCTGAGAATATGCGTAGAAAAAAGTCCTACAAACTTCTTACAGACTACTATTTTTTCAATATCAAAACTGGAGCGCAAGGTAGCATGATGGTTTCACGAAAAACTCGTGAAGAGGCAATGTATGCGTTTCAAAGTTATGTCAAGCAACGCAAAGATTGCGATTGGCTCGGCCGTTGGAACGGCAAAGATTTTGAAGACACCGAATTGGTAGTTGCTCAATAGCTATAAAGGCACCGGGACTGTTTCTTTGATGAATTCGTCCCGGTGCCTTTCCAATCTTTCCACATCTAGGTGTGTAGGTTCTTACCCACACTCGGATAGTCACAGAAGCCTCCTTTCTACTTCTATTGCCTACGCTTCCTCAGAAATCTTTGTGGAAGAATTCTTACAATAGGTTAAGACTTCTAATCACTCCTGCTTGAAAAGAAAATTTCTTTTACATGATAGCGGTATTATTCGTACCTTTGTCCCGCATTAGGAAAAAGCAGCATAGGTAAGGAGTTGTCAGGGCTTATTTTTCAGCACGCCAAGCTCCCCAATACCCATCTAAACATCGTACTTACGAGTACGATCCGGTTTTACCGGAACTTACCCGGATTTTCGTTCCACACAGAATGACCCGGTTTTATAAGGCTAAAGAAAATGCACCTTCTGATGCAAGGTTGTCATCACAGCTACGACAGAACGTAAGCTGAATAACAATCACTCCCGTTTTTTACGGATTCGTTCATCGAGGCAAAGGCTTCACCGAACATCAAAGTACTGGCACCGTTCTAGCGTAAACGTCCTTAGTAGACATCCTTAATACTAGCTACTTGTGGCCAACTATATTGACAATCCAAAAAAACGTATGAATCCATTGAAAAAGATCAACGGAGAATTTAGTGAACTGATCAGTAATGAGGCGGGCCTTCCAAATCTGAGTCCAACGACTCAATAAGTGCAGGAAGCACATCGGGTTTGGAAGAAAAAAGTAAAGCGCAAGAAAGTAGAACTAGTGGATCGAACGGCCAGTTACTGGGAAAAAATGAGTGCTTGCCCAAACTTATGATTCGTAGATCAGTTTATGTTTTTCAACTAGCAAACTTTAAATTTTTTATATGCTAATCATCGATCGTAAAGAAAATGAGACTATTGATCGGATGTTGAAGCGCTACAAGCGGAAGCACCGTCAAGTGAAATTGAGAAATGAGTTGCAACGTCGTCGGGAGTTCACCAAACCTTCTGTACTTCGTCGTAATGAAATCCTTAAGGCAAAATACATCCAGCAAAAAGATCAAGACGCAAATAGTCCGTACTAGGATTAGTACTTATTCTTTTAGCTGTTCTGGTATTTACGAGTAAGTAGATATCTTATATATCCTTGGCTTAGGTCTGTCTGAGTATGACAGACCTAAGCCTTTGTACTTGTTTCAATTGGCTATGGGCATCCAAGGAACCTCTTTCGGGTAAATGCGGTAAGTAGCCAAACAAGATGATAGATCATGATTGATAGCCATTTCTGTTAAACTTTCCTTACCTCTACCCCCTTCTACAAATAGACTTTTTGCGAGGCAAAAAGTCTATTTGTATGTTACCCTAGCGTATTAGAAAATACTACTATCCAATGGATCTGAATCAACCCATTACTTTCCGGAACGGTAAGCGAATGAAAAATCGCTTTATGTTAGCCCCACTAACCAATAAACAAAGCCACCCAGATGGAACGCTTTCCGAAGATGAATTTAACTGGCTAACGATGCGAGCCAAAGGTCAGTTTGGTTTAGTAATGACCTGCGCCACGAGTATTGATGCGGATGGAAAGTGCTGGTCGGGGCAGTTAGGTATTCACGATGATCGGCATATTGCTGGGCACCGACGCTTAGTACAGAAAATCCAGGAATACGGCAGTTTGGCGGTGGTGCAGCTACACCACGGAGGGGTGCGTAGTTCGGAAGAACAGACGGGGAAACAACCAGTAGGACCGTCGGATAATGAAGAATTTAAAGCCCGAGCGATGAGCTTGAAAGAGGTGGAGTTTGTCCGCGATCAATTCATTGTCGGAGCAAAAAGAGCAAAGGAAGCCGGCTACGATGGAGTAGAGATCCACGGAGCACATGGGTACTTGTTGACCCAATTCTTAAGTAGTGCAATGAACCACCGCAGCGACCGCTACGGTGGCAGTCTGGAAAATCGAGCCCGATTGATCTTTGAAATTGTCGAAGGGGTGCGCGAAGCAGTGGGGCCGTCGATGTTGGTTGGTATCCGTTTGTCTCCCGAGCGATTTGGTATGCAAACCGAGGAGGTAACGCAGGTCGCCCAACAACTGATTGACTCCGGCCATATCGATTTTCTGGATCTTTCTTTATGGGATGTTTTTAAACCCCTAGAAGGCGAAGGTAAAACCCTAACTGAGTATTTCTTGGAGCATTTAGACCGGAAGGAGGTATTGGTAACGGTAGCGGGTAAAATTCGCGGTAGTCAAGAAGTGCACGATACCTTGGCTGTGGGGGTAGATTTTGTCACGATCGGTAAATCCGGCATTCTGCACCACGACTTCCCTAGTAAAGTAATCGAGGATGAAAAATTTCGGCCCCAACCCAATCCAGTCAGTGCCGATTATTTGCGCGAAGAAGGTCTGGGCGAGGCCTTCGTAAGCTACATGCAAAAGTGGAAAGGCTTTGTGGAGTAGAACCCTGGAATCGCCTTTCCACCAGTTTGCGTACTACGATCAGGAGGCCGAAGTGGCGGAGTCGGTAGAGCTAGTTAGCTAGTGGTTTGGGCAGAAGATGTAATAAGTGTTAAGGCTGGTCATCAAACGCCCCAGAGCCTTGGGTCGTTGGATGGGAATGGAGCTTTACTTTGCCCCTTGGAAAATTTTTGGAACTTTGCAGGGTTTAGATGTAGAATAGGGTGCTAAAAAGTCTGGATTTTATGTAATAGTTTGATTTTAAGTACTTTAGTCGCCTACCCTTAAATTCGCCTTCCGACTGTAGTCGGAAGGCGAATGTTATTTACTTTGCCCCCTAGGTTTACCTTATTTCATCCCCTCTGGACCAACTGTATTCAACGGGAATTTTGAGACGAAGCTGATTTTAAATTCTCTATTCTTGCATCTGCCTTATTCGGAGTGGTACTCCCGATTTCCTTGGTATTTTAGCCATCGCTCGCTCGCTAATCGCGGTAATGGACAACGAAGGATTTACCCCTGGATTCGCCGAAACCATGGAGCCATCGCAGACCATTAAGTTTTTGTAGCCAAATACCTGATTGTCCCGATCAATGACCCCCTCCCGCGCATCTTTACCCATCACCGCACCACCTAAAATATGCGCCGTGGTGGGTGTACCCAGCAACACATCAGCAATATTGGCGTATGGTATCGCTTTGATCTTCTTCCCTAAGGCATTGGCAAGTTTAGAGGCCTCCGGAATGTAGCCGCTGGGCTTGGGGCCAGATTCCCTCGCTGTCTTGAGGGGCGTAATCTTTCCAAGTTTCAATTGCGGCGTGCTGTCGAGCGTTTGCATGAAAAGGGTGATCATGCTTGACTTACTGTAATTTCTTTTTGCCAGGGTCTGGAGAAAAGTCAAGGGCTTGGTGGCCAGAATGCCGAGCATGCCCAATAGCCGCCCCGCGAGCCAGCGGTGGCCTACGGCAGGAATAGTTAGCATGCGGAAAAAGCTTGAGCCTTTGCCATATCGAACGGGCTCCAAATGGCTATTCTCATCAATGTGTAGAATAGAGCCAATCGCTAAGCCCCGAGTGTAGTCTTTCCCTTGGGTATCGGTGGAGGTTAATACCATCAAGGATTCATTATTGGTTCGAATATTCCGTCCTACCTGATCGGATAAATTAGGTAAGGAGCCCTTCGCTTTCAACTGTAGAAGAAGCGGAACGGTGCCCATAACCCCTCCGGCCAGGATGACGTAACCCGCGCGAATCTTTTCTTTTCCTCCTCGCTTCAGGCTGTTCTTAAAAAAGACTTCGTAGCCTTTCTCGCCATCTTGTCCATCGATGGGCAGTATGTCGTAAACCTCTTTTTCGGCGATAATTTGAGCACCCAGTTGTTGGGCCAGGTACAGATAGTTTTTGTCGAGACTGTTCTTGGCATTATGTCGGCAACCGGTCATGCAGGCACCACAATGGATGCATCCAGTCCGGTTAGGGCCTTTCCCTCCGAAATAGGGGTCGGGCACTGTCTTGCCCGCCTTCCCTAGGTAAACTGCGACTTTAGGTTTGGAGAAATGCTTTTCTCTGCCCAGGTCTTTGGCCAATTCCTTGATTTCCTCATCGGCGGGGCCTAGAAGGGTGTTTTCTGCGGCCCCCAGCATCCGGTAAGCCTCTTGGTAGTAAGGTTTCAACTCCGTCTCCCAGTCGTTGAGGGAAGCCCAGCTGCCCGTATTAAAAAAAGCCTTTTCTGGAATAGGCATCGTATTGGCCCAGGTCAGCGAGCCACCGCCCACGCCAACCCCAGAAAGTACCGTAACGTGGTTTAAGAAAGTCATCTTAAAGAAGCCAAATAGTCTAGCTCTGGGCTCCCAGAGCCACTTCTTGAGATTCCAGTTCGTCTTAGGAAAATCCTCCGCTTCGAACCATTTTCCCTTTTCTATGACCAATACTCGATAGCCTTTCTCCGATAAACGCAAAGCACTCACCGATCCCCCAAAACCACTACCCACGATAACATAATCATAGTCCATACTACTTTGCGTTTATCCGTTTTTGTTATTCAGTGCTTTAACATTAGAAGCTACTAATTCCGAACTATTTATTTAAATATAGTTCGATTTTAGCGAAATCTCGATAACCGCAGCAGAAAACTAACTTCTTGATAGACCCGAAGCGAAGTGGTTTAGGAAAGTTACGCGAAATTCATGTGCTTGCTAGCAAGGCATGAACGAACGTTTCCGCCGGGTAACCCACTAGGTCCTTTGAGTCTGTAAACCGCGAAGCGGGTGGGCCTAGCCAGACTGCCACAACATAAATATTTCAAATTCTTGAAGTCAACGAAGTATCAGCAAAAAAGAGCCCTTTCCAGCTCAAAAATGGGCCTCCAAATAAGCTCGTACTGGCGATGAACTCTATCAGCAGCTCCTCCATCAAGTTTTGATCGAAGCTTTGCAATTGAATGGCCAAGCACTCAAAAGATCAGAATCCGATGGCCTCAAAGGGTTTCGCTCTAATCCAACCCAATCCCTTCCTAGATAAGATCAACCTAGCAACTAATCTGGGTATACGAGAAATCCGCTTTTCCGACCTTAATCGCTAGAGTTGTGTTTCAACAAGACCGAGACCATGCAAAAACCATCGATTTACAAGGCACAAACTTTAGACCTAGTATCTACATTCTGCGGGTATAGTTGGAAGACGGATCGTTCTTTGCGAGAAAAGTCGCCAAACAAAAAACACTCCTTAACATTCTAAATTCTTTGCAACTCAAATAAATGAATATTTAGATATGTAAAAAACAAAGGTTGCCCACCGGCAAGGGGGTAACCTTTTTTATGCTTTAGGGATCAACCATTGCAATCTTTTTTCGAAAAAAAACAGTTTTAGCTGTTCCATTTCAAAAATGGGTGTTTGAGGAAGTCCTTCCGTCAATCCGCAAGACCGGAGC
>JBCDIO010000125.1:0-7654 GCA_038748815.1 Bacteroidota bacterium | reverse complement strand
CGATGACCAATGCATTGGTAGAAACTAAATAACTCAGGTTGAGATCTACTTTTTCTTCCATCAAATAGATCTTATTGAGCCCAAACGTGTGATAATCCGCTAGGGGGCTCAAATCCATTTTATTCAGAGAAGGCCCGTTCCCAATGATAAAACAATCTTGCCCCACGTGCTTATCCTTAAAAGTAGCCAAACGCGGTGCTTCTTTACGGCGCCAATTGAAATAGCGAGACCCTTCTTTTAATTTATCGCCTAAGCCTTTCTTTCCTAGCAATCGCATGCTAAATAACGCTCCCTGTGGTCGGCTCATAAGGTTAGTCTTAAAGATCTTTTAATACAGAACTGATTCCACCGTCCAGGTGGAAGTTAGCTCCGTGCACAAATCCATTGTTCTCACTGGCCAGAAATAGGGCGAGTTTGGCTACATCGTCCGGATAACCGATCCGTTGTACAGGATGTAATCGGCGGAGTTCATCAATGGCCGATTCGTCGTTATCAAAGCCAGCGCGTAGCATATCTGTTTCGATTGCTGCCGGACTGATGGCATTCACCCGAACCCGACCTTCCAAATCAACCGCCATGGCTTTGGTAAGGCCAACCAAGGCCGACTTAGACGTAGCGTAACTAATGAATTCTGGTTTGGTAAGCTGTTGGTGGATACTCCCAATATTTATGATCGATCCCTGCCGATCTTCTAGGCGTTTTAGAAAAAGCTTGGATAACAGTAGAGGCCCCGTAAGGTTGACATTCATCGTTTCCTGCCAGTCTTCTAATCGAATCTCCTCTAATTTACCCAGCTTTTGAACGGCCGCATTATTGATGAGTACGTCGAGATGAGGGATCACCTTCTCAAAAATATCCGTATAGCGAATACGGTAGTTAACATCACGAACGTATTCGTGAATATCAAAGCGAATAAACCGATCGCAGTGATTCATGAAATCCTCGCGGCGATCTAGTCCGTAAACGTAGAAACCATTCTTGCGAAAATTGCGGGCTAAGGCAGATCCAATTCCCCCCAGTACCCCGGTGATCAGTACATTCTTACTCATAGCGATGCGTTAAATGCTTCTTCCTGAATGGGAATTTCCAAAAACCCAAAGAGTAAGTGCATGGCCTTATAACTGGCTCGAACAACTGCGTCTACGGTATTGGATCCATTGTGCGTTCCAAAGATACATTGATCCATGGAGCGAAGGGGCGAATCAGCGGGTAGTGGCTCTACGGCAAAGACATCAAGCCCAGCACTGTGCACTTTTCCACGCTGCAGGGCAGCAACGAGTGCTGCTTCGTCAATGACCCCTCCCCGCGAGACATTTACGATCCGCACACCATCCTTCATCTGTTCAAAAGCCTTGGTATCTACCATATGGTGGGTTTCCGGGGTCAAGGCGCAAGTAACCACCACAAAATCGGCTTCTTCTAACCCTTCTGGATATTCCTTGAAGGTATATCCATCCATCGGCTGGGCGTAAGGATCGTACACGTTCAGGACCATATCCATGGCCGCCAAGCGTTTGGCGGTAGCCTGACCAATATCTCCGAAGCCTAATAGCGCGACTTTTTTTCCGCCCAGAGAAATTCCGGCTGGTTTTGGCCAGGCCCCGGCCCGTACCCCTTGGTTAATTTGAAAGGTTTGCCGCGCTAGGCCAATGACGTAGTTGACCGCCACATCGGCTACTTCTGCTCCAAACATTTGCGGGGTATTGCTAACTGGAAGCCCCAGGTCTTCGCAGGCCGCAAAATCTACATTATCAACTCCTACTCCCCACTTTACGACGGCTTTTAGCCTTCCTTCTTTACCGGCCGTTAATACCGTGCGGTTCGCAGGGTCGTCCCCGATGATCCATCCATCCATCTTTGGCAGTAGCTCTTTCAATTCTTCCACAGTCAGGGTTTGGACAACGGGTGGGGTGATCAATTCGATTCCGTGTGCCTCAAAGATCGGACGAAAACGGTCGATTTGCCCTAACATCGGAGGACAGGTCACCATGATCTTCATAAATTTCTATTTTTGAGATTAGGAGCTGTTTGTTTTGCGGCTGCAAAATAAGGCCTATTGTATACAATACCTATTCTACCAGACCTCTACTACACAAATGACTGATCAACGAACAAACCGGTGGGATCAATTACGAGATGACATCCATGAGGTCATCTTTGAAGCGGATACTCCATTGGGTAAATTCTTCGATGTTACTTTATTGGTCTTCATCATTTTGAGTGTGCTGGTGGTCATGCTAGAAACCGTTGGCGATTTACAAGTTCGCTATACTGATTTCTTTTTCTACACCGAGTGGTTCTTTACCATTCTATTTACGGTTGAATACATTTTGCGGCTGATTGCCGTGCGCCGTCCGCTAACGTATGCTACCAGCTTTTACGGTGTCATTGATTTGCTATCCATTCTTCCAACTTATTTGAGTTTTCTAGTGGCGGGTAGCCAATCCTTGATCGTTATCCGAGCCCTTCGACTCATGCGGATCTTCCGGGTATTCAAACTTGGGCATTTCATGGATGAGTCCCGGATTATTTCCAAAGCCTTGATCGCTTCCCGGGCCAAGATTTTCGTTTTTTTAATGTTCATTTTACTCCTGGTAACCATTATCGGTGCCGTGATGTATCTGGTAGAAGGGGGAAGTAATCCCGGTTTCTCCAGTATTCCCAAATCCATTTATTGGGCCATTGTAACCTTAACCACGGTTGGTTTTGGAGATATTACTCCCCAAACGGAACTTGGGCAGTTTTTTTCAGCGGTGGTTATGGTCCTAGGTTATGCTGTCATAGCGGTGCCAACCGGTATTGTATCGGCAGAATTTATTCAGGCGGAGCGCGCACCTAAAAATACCCAAGCCTGTCGCTACTGTGGAAAAGAAGGCCACGCCGACGATGCCGCATTCTGTAAATACTGTGGGAACATTCTCAACGAGCCGGTGGATCAAGCCTCCACGGGGGATTGATCCGGTTTTCTCCTGCCCAGAATAGGATGAGTTGATTACCATCGGGATCCTGCAGATGCGCCTCTCGCCAAAGCCAGGGCTGATCCGTTGGGTCTAACGTAAAGACAATGCCAGCCTTTTTCAGGCGGTCCACTTCCTCATCCAAATTTGCGCATTCGAAATACACGTGAATCCCATCACCCATTGGTAATTCCTCTACTAGATGCAAGGAGCAGGTTGATTGTCCGTTGGGACATAAGAAGCGGGCGTAGCGTGGTTCTGCCCGTACGATTAATTCTAACCCTAAAGTTTGATAAAAGAGAATAGCCCGATCCAGGTCCAGGGTGGGTAAAGTGACTTGATTTAGATTCATATCACCAATGCTTAATACTTTGTGAACTAAGTACTTAATACTTTGTAACCTAAATTTCTAAATATTTTGACGGGTTATTTTTGCTCATCTCATCGTTGCGTACTCGCCTTCGTAGCTATGGCTACGATGCTCCGCCGCGCCTTGATCTGAACAAAAAATTGCCTCGGCCAAAATATTCATTTACTTAGGTCAAAAAGTACTTAAGTACCCGGAACTTTTGTTGTAGCAAAAAGTCGTTTAATGCTATAACGACCACTGTCGTTGACGTAGACCATCAGGAGGCCTCCGAGGATGGCTATATTCTTCATGAACAAAATAGCCTGCAAGCGTTTTTCGGGTTCGGGATCATTCCAGAAGGAGTGTATCACTAGAGTAAGTGGAATCCAGTACAACATCAAGAGAAAGACTCCGAAGCTGGTGCGATACCCAATTAACAGCAAAGTACCTCCTAAGATAAGTATGACGATAGCCGCAACCAATAAGAAGTTGGAATTCCAGGTTAAACCATATGCTTCCATTTTAGCTTTCGTTGCCTGGAAATAAAAAATGGAGTCATAGGCTTCGTAAAGGAAAATGAAAGCCAAACAAACCCGAGCTAATAAATCCAAGACATCTTTCATAGGGGAGCATCAAAAGTTTCAAGATGGGTTAAAGATAAGAAATCGAGACTCGGACTCGAGCATCTTGCGATTTGAAGTGATTTAAACTAATCGGCGAGGAAACGGGCAACAGCTTTGGCCACATTCTGACCATCCATGGCCGCAGAGATGATGCCCCCGGCGTAGCCAGCCCCTTCTCCACAGGGAAATAAGCCCAAGGCGTCCGCGTGCATGTAGGTTTCTTTATCACGGGGAATGCGAACCGGGGAACTCGTTCGGCTTTCGGTGCCGATCACATTGGCTTCCTCGGTGTAATACCCGCGCATTTTACGACCAAACTCCTGAACGCCAATACGCAAGCGATCGTAGATAGCTTCCGGCAAAAGCTGGTGCAATGGCGCTGCTAAAAGTCCCGGAATGTAAGAGGTACCGGGTAGTGTAGATGAAACTTTCCCGGTTACAAAGTCCGTGAGGCGTTGGGCGGGAGCCTGCTGTCCTCCTTCTCCAAACTGAAACATGGCCCGTTCTACTGAGCGCTGAAAAGCCATACCAGCCAATACCCCCTCCGATTGATAGGGCTGCAAATCTTCTAATTCTACGCCCACCACGGTGCCAGAGTTGGCATAGGGAGAATCCCTACGGCTCATGGACATCCCATTGACTACAATTTCTCCGGGTGCTGTCGCCGCTGGTACTACCAAACCTCCCGGGCACATGCAAAACGAGAAAACACCCCTTCCGTCGGCTTGGCATACGAGTTTGTAGGAAGAGGCGGGAAGATATTCTCCCCGTGGCGATTTTCCGTACTGAATTTTGTCGATTAGGGGCTGTGGATGCTCAATCCGAACCCCTAAAGCAAAGGGTTTAGCCTCTACGGTAATTCCTTTTTCTAACAAAAGATGAAAAATATCGCGGGCAGAGTGTCCGGTAGCCAGAACGACCGCTGAGGCCAGGTATTCTTTTTCTTCATTGACGATTACACCGATCGTTTTTCCTTCTTGTACTAAGAGGTCCGTTACCAGCGAATCGAAATGGATTTCTCCACCGTGATGCAGAATGGTTTCCCGAATGTTGGCGACCACTTTGGGCAGCTTATTCGATCCAATGTGCGGGTGAGCATCGATCAGTATGTCCGTCTGAGCTCCGTGTTCAACGAGTAATTGCAGCGCTTTGGCGATCGATCCTCGCTTGTGAGACCGCGTGTATAATTTACCATCGGAGTAGGTTCCAGCTCCACCTTCTCCAAAACAATAGTTTGAATGCTGATTAACTTCTCCAAATTGCTGGATGGCCCGCAGATCGCGACGGCGGCTACGAACATCTTTTCCTCGGTCAAAAAGAACGGGTTTTAGCCCCAGCTCGATCAATTCGAGGGCCGCAAAATAACCCGCTGGGCCAGCCCCCACAATAATCACTTCCGGTTTTTCCGAGACATCTTGCAATTGCTCTAAAAGAGCGGGTTCGGCCGGTGGAGGCTCTTTGTCCCAGACTTCTACGCGCAGTCGAAAAAAAGCTTGCTTACCGCGCGCATCAATGGAGCGACGCAATACCTTGTGCGCCCAGTTTCCCGATTCGGGAAGCCGAAGCTTACGGGCGGTTCGTTGGGCGATGACTTGCTCATCCATCGCCTCTTCGGGCAGCAACTTTAATTCAATAATCTTAGACATAATCGGAAAATCCTTGATCTATTGTTTCCTTAGTCCCTAACGAGGAAGGTATCTGATTGTGGCTTAAAAGAATCCGGGATAAAGATACGCAGACTCACTTCTTCGTAGCATTCGGTTCCTTTGTAGCTGATGGGTTTTCGTTCTCGGACGTGAGAGAACAGACTTAGGTTTGGCACCTCAGACAGGGCATCGATTTGATAGCGCATTTGCTCTTCGACGAAGAATTTTAGCACGTGCTTAGGGGCGTCGTATAATTTGATCTTGGTTTCGGTCAGAATGTTATTACCTGCCCAGTACTCGACGGTGTAGGCTCCATAAATCTCCAGTTGGATCTGATCAATACTATCCAGTTCAATGGTTTGATGAAGTAATTTCTCCGTTTGAGCATTGCCGGACAGGGAAAGGAAAAGCGCGAAGGCTGTTAGACAAAAAATGCGGGTCATAGGTCTGGATATTTCCAATCAAAAAAATGAATACCAGGAGGTTTTTGGGACCATAAAGGTACACTCCCCGATGCATTCTCACAAAAGGGGTTTCGAGGGTATATACTCAAAGGGGCGAAAAGAGTTCTTAAAGAAAGAGCTTGGGTTGATTTTCATTCCACAAGAAAGGGGTGCAGTAATATCATTACCGCACCCCTTATAGAACGCCTGTGGGCCTTGTTTGTTATAAATCTGTTGGGATTCCAGCAGCGTCACTCAGCAACTCTGTTGGTAAATCCACTTGAACATCAGAGGGAACAAATAATACGAAGGAGAAGGATTCTTCCAGTTCCTTGCCACCTACTTTCACTTGCTTGCGCAAGCCGGGCATAATGACGGAAAGAACATCTCCATTGGGCTTAGCGTACAAATTGTACCGCCCTGCTTTCACTAGAGATTTAAGCATCGCCTCCGTGCCGTTTTCTAGTTCAACGGCCATTTGTACGCGCATGAAGGTATTATTCCACTCGCGCACTTCAACTTTACCGGGGGCACTGAATTCCACCTCTTGCAGACCTTGAAGGTTAAATGATTTGACTAAAACTTTTTCAACCCCTTGACTGTAAGCGGAGGTACATAACAATAAAAATGCAAAGGAAAAACTAATTGTTCTCATAATAACCTCCTTTTAGTTAATTTCTAATAAGTTACAAAAAAAACCGCTAATAATCAATGACTTCTAACGATTTAGCCAGGGTTAAAAAGCACTATAGTTTTTCCAAAGCAGGATTTTAGACTATTGCACTTCGAATCCTGGTTAAGCGTTCCAATAATTCCTCCAGGCGGTCTAGGGGGAGCATATTGGCACCATCGGATTTAGCTATACTCGGTTTGGGATGCGTCTCGATAAACAAGCCATTTGCGCCTACGGCAATACCGGCTTTGGCAATCGTTTCGATAAGGGCGGATTTACCGCCCGTTACGCCGGTGGCCTGGTTTGGTTGCTGCAACGAGTGGGTGCAATCTAGCACGACTGGCTTATCGTTCATTTGCTGCATCACCGGGATACCGCGAAAGTCTACAACCAAGTCCTGATAGCCAAACGTGGTACCGCGTTCCGTTAATAAGACCCGTTCATTACCCGATTCTACTACCTTTTGCACCGCAAAATGTAAGGCTTCCGACGAAAGGAACTGCCCTTTCTTGATATTTACTACTTTTCCCGTCTTGGCCGCAGCTACCAATAGATCGGTTTGGCGGCATAAAAAAGCGGGAATTTGCAGAATATCGACCACCGCTGCCGCCCAATCGGCTTCTTCTTTTGCGTGGATATCGGTGGTAACGGGTACGCCCACCTCTTTTCGCACCTTTTCCAGAATAGCCAGTGCTCGTTCGTCCCCGATCCCGGTAAAACTATCGAGCCGGGAGCGATTGGCTTTGCGGTAAGACCCCTTGAAGATGTAAGGAATCTTTAGCTGGTCGCACATTTCTTGCACACGACCTGCAATATCAATCGCTAATGCCTCACTCTCAATGGCGCAAGGGCCAGCGATTAAAAAGAACTGGGAACTGTCCCGATGCTTAAGCTGTGGTATTTCGTACATGCTCTTTTTCTTACAAAAAAAGCAAAAGGGCTGAATATAGTTCCAGGATTTTG
>JBCDIO010000124.1:0-7659 GCA_038748815.1 Bacteroidota bacterium | reverse complement strand
CGAAGCTGATAGGCCGCTCCTTCGTGTTCTTTTTTATGTTTGATCAACGCCAATGCATATTCGTAGCGAATAACTGGATCGTCTGCAAAAATTTGGGTACCATCCAATAAGGCTTTAATACCTTCATCGGCTTGGTTGTCGGCGAATAGAGTCTGAGCGTGTTCCAATAACTGATCTGGATGAAGGAATGTCTTTTGGTTGTCGCCTGGTTCTAGATTAGTCGCCACGTTGGAGTCTTCCACCTTCTCCTGAGCTTCAAAAAGATCCGCTGTTTCAACACCTTCCATTCCTATTTCTTGGAGCGGTGCAGCAGGTTGATCATCAAAGTCTTCTTCCCAAATGGAAATCGGTTCTTCACTCGGTTCCTCAGAGACGGGCTCTACCGTTTCTTCGGTCTGTTTTTCTTCTTCAATCATTTGCGCTCGATCTTCCATCTCTGCTTCGCGGAAGAATGTTTCTTCAGGAACCTCCGATAGGGGCTCTTGTCCTTTTTCTTTTTCGTAGCGAACAACTTGGCTCAGCAAGGAAGATTTATCCTCAGAAATGGGCTGTTCTGCTTTTTCACCATTCTCGGCAAATTCCGTACCCGCTTCTTCATTCTCTGCCAGTTGGTCCATTCCTGGTATTTCCATAATGGGTACCGGTGGCTCTTCGATGGGTTCTCCACTGACTTCAGGGGTAGAGGCTGGTATAGGTTCAACCACTGCAGGCTCTTCGAAGATCGGTTCCTCGCTGGAGAGCTCCGGTCTTTCTGGTGGAGCTTCCATTAAGTCCTCCGAGTGGAGCTCTACTTCCTGGGGTGCTTCAGAAAGGGGGACTGATTCTTCGGCCACAGGGGCAGGTGGTTCGGGATTGTCTTCAGGCGGAGCAGCTAATTCTGGCCCGGATTCCAACGATTCAATCGGAAGAGCCGCTAAATATTGGTTTTGCCCGGCAGAGTCTTTGGTGAAGTCGAAAAAAGGGCGCATTTGTTGTTCGAGAAGATTGCCAAAATGGTGGTATTCTTCTCCTCGTAGTTGCCGCAGAAACTCACCAATCTCGCTAGAAATAGACCGAACTACCCGAAGGTGATTTTTGTACGCTTCCTCTTCGTGTTGATGCTCCTTTTTTTCTTTGCGTAATTCCAGGTATTCGTTTTGCCAGTGGTTCATATATTGAATGACATCACTTACCCGCTCAAATCGAGTGGGCACAACCTGTCCTTGTGCTTGTTGCCCATCTACTATCACTGCGAAAAGCCGGTTGGTATTCGTCAATTGTTGGAGCAGAGAAAGGCCTTCTTGCATACAAGAAACCGATTTCAAGAAGTTATCGCTGACAATTAGCATGACGGGGCGGCTATCTTGTAATAAGCGGCCCGAAAGATATTCTTCACCTTGATCCCTTTGTGAATAATGCTCAAAAGAGTAACCAGCGGCCCCTAGATGTTGCTCTAGTTCAAGCGCCCGGTTGGTATTTATTTGATGATAAGCGAGGATGAAAGACTTGTCCAAATCGTTGAGTTTTCTTACTATTGAATATCTGGAATGGGGTTTTTCCCGCGGCGATCACCATTGATCGCACACTTGCTAAGGTACCAAATTCTACTGGATCAGCCCTTTCACAATTTCATCAAATTCCTGTACGAAATCGGCATAACGACTCGTTGCGGGCCCGTCGAAACCAGTGTGAATTTTCACCACGCGATTCTCCTTATCCAAAAACAGGAGCGTGGGGTAGGAAATGATCTCCGAAAGCATAGGTAGTTGTTGGGTAGCTTCCTTTTTATTGTAGTACCCTCCGTAGAGGAGGGGATAGGGAATACCCATACGTTCCCGGTATTTTTTGAGCAAGGGGCCCGCTTTGTCTAAGCTGCGGTGTTTCTCAAAGGCCAAACCCAATACGGCTAAATCTTCTTTGGGATTTTCTTTCAGGTAGTTTACTAAGAAAGTCGTTTCGTCCCGGCAATTGGGGCACCAGGTTCCCATAATCTGAACAATTTTGGCTTTGCCAGCGAAGGCAGGATCCTGGAGGCTTACCATTTCTCCATCTGGATTAGGAAAAGAAATATCCAGAATGTTGGATTCCCCGGTCACTTGGGTTAGCTCGTAGGGACTGGTTAAGCTCAGGTCGTCGCTGCGCTTAGCCTCCCAGGTAGTTTGGTAGTGTTTGCCAGAACGGAAAGAACCGATAATGGTCGTATCGGGAAGAATTTTCCCTTCGAACAGGAAGGCGTGTGAGCCATCAAAAACCGAAAGATAGATTTTGTTATCCTGAACACTTCCTTCCAGATATCGGTAGTCACCGGTTTCGGTGCGGAAAGTCCCCGTCAATTTATTACCTGCTTGGGTGAATTCTCCAACCCCTGGATAAGGATCGTCGGTATCTAAGCCAAACTGTACTGCCCAGCTACCCGAAATATCCATCATAGGCTCCTTCTTAAGCTGAGTAAACCGATGCCCTTCACCGTGCTTCGCAATAAAGGGAATTTCGTAGTTATCTCGAGTACTAACTACGTATTTACCCTCGAAGGTGTCTTCTTCGTAAAGCCCCGTAATGTAGGACTCGTACAGAGGGAACTCAATGCGAATCGTATCTTTCGCCGTTTGTAAGTCCCGACCGAAGTAAATTTGGTCTTCTGGAATGCGGATTCGCTCTTCCCCGTTGATGAGATCAATGACAAAATGATCACCTTCTTCTTCGGTATAAATGACTTCAAAATTGAAAGGAAGTTGACCTTTGGTAACTTCCTCAAATTTGAGATTTAGCTTTTCTGGCAAAGGTTCTCCCTTCTTGTTTGGACTGATGTAGGAAGGATCAATCTGAAGAACGGCTCGCCACGTTCCGGGGGCCATTGCGGGATAGGGATTATTGACTACTAAGCAAGATTGGGTAGAAAATAGAATGGCTATAGCAAGCCAAAAGGTCGTTCTGCGCAACATACGTATGCAATTCTGTTTACCGTGCGATTAAATCAATACTATCTAGGGATTCAAACGCCTGGTCAGGCACATTGTTTGCCCTTGAGTTAATTGGTTTTCTCGCCGGAGAAACTGTCTTCCTTATACTTGAAAAGGACGTTGAAGGTGGTTAAAGAACCATAGATCCTAGTGATGTATTGCTGAAGGTTTACTTTCTCTTCGTCAGACATTATCGGATGCGCATTGATGCGCTGTTCCATAACCCGGAGCCGATCTCTTACCATTACAATTTTGTGAAAGAAGGTTTCGATGGGAATTTCTTTGGCCTTTAGTCCTTCATCCTCGGGTTTAAGAATCATATTGCCACCTTTCCAGCGTTCCCCCAATTCAATGATCTCGGTTGGCCCCATCCAATTTTGCAGAATTTTAGCCAATGCTTTTTCGGCTTCGGTAAAGCTGACTTCCGCCGTGGGTTCTATGGCCTCCACGACGTCCCATTTATCGTATTCCTTGCCAACGAGTTTGATGCCGTATAGCATAAAGCTGACTTCATAAGCAGCTTTGTGCAATCGGATAACGACTCCATCGCCATAGGCTGGGTGTTTCACCCGTGATCCAATGCCTAATGTGGACATAGGTTTTCATTTTAAGTTGAAGGAAGAGCGTTTTATGCTGTTTCTTGTTGATAGTGGTCATCCCACTTTCGTTCACTCGGATCGCCCAATTTACCAACGCTTTTGGCAACCAGCATAGAAACGGTGGCATCACCCGTAACATTGGCAACTGTACGACACATATCCAAGGGGCGATCGACGGCGATAATCAATACTAATCCTTCGAGCGGAATACCGGCTTGTCCCAATACGATGACTAGCATCACAATACCGGCACCTGGTACAGCTGCCGAACCAATGGAGGCCAACGTGGCGGTTACGATAATGCCAAGCTGGGTGCCTAGGTCAAGATCCATTCCGTATACCTGCGCAATGAATAAGGCTGCAATAGCTTGGTAGCAACTCGTCCCATCCATATTGATGGTCGCACCAATGGGTAGTACGAAACTGGTTACTTCGGATTCTACTCCAAGGTGCTCTTCGACCCGTTCCATGGTAACGGGTAGGGTAGCGGCGGAAGAGCTCGTGGAAAAGGCCAACAGTTGAGCTGGAGAAATTCCGTTGAAGAAGAAACGCGGTGTCCGACCGGTAAAAAAGAAAACCAAGGTCGGATAGAGAAGGAAGATTAGTACTCCTAAGCCCAGGATTACCGTCAGGCCGTACCACAAAAGCGCACTGAATAGGTCTGCACTGGGAGATTCTACAATGAGGGCAGCCAGGAGGGCAAATACCCCGTAGGGTGCCGTGATCATGATCAGATCGATCAGTTTGAGAATCACCTCATTAAAGCCATTAAAGAAATCCTTGACAGGCTTCGCCGTTTCTTTGGGTATAAGAATGAGTCCAATACCGAAAAAGACCACGAAGACGATGATCTGCAACATATTACCGTTGCTGGTGGCTGCTTCAAAGATATTATCAGGGAAAAGGTCCACTAAAGGCTGTAGAGGCGATTGGTCCTGTTGAGCGTTCGCTTGTTCAATTTTTGCGGTTGCACCAGCCTGTGCACTCTCGTTGGAGAGTAGCTCCTGCCGCGTTTCCTCGGTGATCCCTGTTCCGGGACTAACCACGTTGACCATGACCAAACCAACACAAACGGCGAAGACGGTGGTAAGTACATAAATCCCAATGGTTCGTCCCCCCATTTGGGATAGTTTAGAAATGTCCTCCAGATCGGCAATCCCCTTGATGAGGGACGCCACGATTAAGGGAATGGCTATTAGCTTCAGCAGATTAATAAAAATGGTGCCAAAGGGTTTGATCCAGTCTTTTACAAATTCGTTCCAGCCCATGTAGGACGACAGTAATCCAAATAGGATACCGGCAGCCATGCCTAGGAGGATTTGCCAGTGTAGTGGAAGTTTCTTCATTTCGTTGGTTTTATATTTTACTCATCCAGAATTTCCCCGTGATTTAAATATCAAATGTAAATCCGTTTAGGAAATCCTGAATAGACATCGGTCGCCGACCCTGCAATTGCAAATCGAGTACCGAAATATACCCATCTTGGGTTGCGATGTGTAAATAGCTTTTTTGATCAGTATGGAGGCTTCCGGGTTCTCCCAGAATAGTACCTGTTTCCGGCCGCGCCGAACGGTATATTTTTAGCTTTACATCTTGGTAGTTCGTCCAAGCAGCAGGGTAGGGGCTTAGCCCGCGAATAAAATTGTGTACGATGTCCGTAGGTTGATTGAAATCAATCTCACACATTTCGGAAAATAGCTTTGGTGCCTTCGTTGCTAACTGGTGATCCTGGGTTTCCAAGATATAGTCTTTGGACTCAATTTTCTGCACCGTTTCTAGGACCGCTTCGGCCCCCAGGACCATCATCCGGTCGTGTACTTCTCCGGTCGTTTCATCTGGACCAATAGGCAAGGTTTTACGCAGAAGTACGTCACCGGTATCGATTTCGTGGCGAATGAAGAAGGTTGTAACCCCCGTTTCTCGCTCCCCTCGGATGACCGCCCAGTGAATGGGTGCTGCACCTCGAAACTTGGGTAAGATAGAGCCGTGTAAATTGAAGGTACCCAGCGGGGGCATATCCCAGACTGATTCTGGCAACATACGAAAAGCAACGACTACCTGTAAGTCGGCCTGTAAGGACCTTAGTTCTTCCTGGAAATCGGCGGCTTTTAAATTTTTAGGTTGTAAGACCTTGATACCGACCCCTTCGGCGTATTGCTTGACGGCCGATTGAATCAATTTCTTATTTCCCCGTCCTCCCCATTTATCGGTGGCGGTAATGACACCAACCACGTTGTAACCATTCTCCACCAAAATTTTAAGGGAGGGTACCGCAAAATCCGGGGTCCCCATGAAAACTATTCGCATATATGATCGCTTCAAATTTCGCGTAATTTAGTTAGAATATTTCGTAATATTAGCGGCACAAAACCTGGAAATGTCTATGGCTACTTACCAAACTTTCAAGCTGCAAACTTCTCATGCCCTCAATGGTCTGCAATGGCCAGTGGACAACCCTAAGGGTAATTTGTTGATTGTACACGGGCAAGGAGAGCACGCCGCTCGCTACGAACACGTAGCTCAGTTCTTCGGACAGAAAGGTTGGCAAACCTGGTCAGCGGACCTACCCGGGCACGGTCGTTCGCCAGGAAAGCGGGGCCACGTAATGGACATGGATGAGTACACCGAAGTGGCCCAGGGCTTAATTGAAAAGGCAAAAAGTACCCAACCGGATCTTCCGATCATTCTATACGGGCATAGCTTGGGAGGGGTCATCGTTTTGGATTACATTCTACGCCACTCAAACCTTCCCGTTCAGGGAGCAATCGTCACTTCTCCCTTTATTCGACTGCACGAAGACCCACCGGGCTGGTTATTGGCAGTGAGTAGAGTAGTGGTTCGTTTTGCACCTTCTATGCAACAAGAAAATCGCTTAAACCTGGATTATTTGACCACCGATCCGGCCGTTATCGAAACGTACAAAGCCGATCCACTAGTTCACTCTAAGGTGTCTTTCGCGGCGGCTTTCAGTATGTTAGAGCGTACCGGGTGGGTAGATAGTTATCAGGGAGAGGTCCCGATTCCACTGCTCATCATGCACGGAATGAAAGATCAACTAACCAGTCCGGCCGCTTCCGAAGAGTTCGCCCAACGGGTAGGGGGCCCTTTAACTTGGAAACCTTGGCCAGATCTCTACCATGAGATTCAAAATGGCTTAAAGAAGGATCAGGTTATGATGACCATGGAAGAATGGATTCAAACCATCTTGTAAAATCAAATCGTTGCTCATATGACGGCACAAGAATTTATCATGGGCTTGCCCACCAAAGCGAATCCCGCCGCTCTAGAAGGCGTGGAAACCAATTTTCAATTCGACATCAGTGGAGATGGTTGCGGCCAGTATACCGTAGAAGTTAAAGACGGGGCTATCAAGGCTCAGGAAGGATTTCACGGAGAGGCCAAGTGTACGGTCTCGGCCACCAGTGAGAATCTAATTGGGGTTATCAAGGGAGATATCAATCCAATGATGGCTGTTCTCACTGGAAAAATCAAAATCTCCAACCAGGGGGAGATGCTGAAGTACGCGAAGCTTTTTGGTTTGATGTAGACGGCGTTTAGATTCGTTTTACCGATTCTACGATGTACAAGGGCCGTTGTTTGATCTCTGCGTAGATATTACTCAGATAGATCGACATGATGTACAGGTTCAGGCAGGTGATCGCGAAAAAGATGGACATTAACACCACTAAAAAAGTCCATCCCGATATCGCTTCGTGGTAATTACCAAAGACATCGTAATCGGTAAAACGGACCAATAAGGCATTGAAGACCACCGCGATCAAAAACAGAAAGGAAAAGATAAAGATCCACAGTAGAAGACTGCGTAAAAAGGTGGTAAATGAAGTGATGGCCATTAAAAAAGTGCGAAACTGCTCGCGGATGCTCAATTGCCGATCCCGTTGTAAGGGAATATCTACCAGAATGGAGGCCGTTTGATAGCCTACCATCGAATAGATGGCTTTCATAAATCGGAGGTTCTCCCGTAGTCGCAACAGAGAGTTTAGAGCACGACGGGAAATGATCCGCATATTGTGCGCTTTCTCATCAATCTGCAGTTGGGAGTAATTGCGCAGAATGAAATAAAACAAGCGGTATAGCCACCGGAAGCCCCAGGCCATCTT